>CAXBHA010000111.1:0-7158 GCA_963974955.1 uncultured Yeosuana sp.
CGAAATGGTGAATCTTCTAAAGTGGTATTAGAACGCTCTATTGCGCAACATGCCAAGATATGTGTTGAAAACAGTGAAGATGTGTATGACGCTTTAGCATTGGCTAAAATGTTAGGAGAGGATATTGATTTTAGGATTAATAGGTATACAAAATGCATTAGTAAAAGTACGTTTAACTTTGTCGAGTGGCTTAAAGGAGACTATCGCAAAAAACTAAATGCCTATTTACGTGCCAATTTTGATGAAGTTTTTGAAACTATTTACGGTTTTGCACCAAAAGATTAAATAGTTCATATTCAAATTTATAATTCATATTTTTTCTTAGCTAAAATTTATATTACCTTTACAGCAAGTAAGCATGTTAATCCAATTTTTATATAATTTTTTCAATACCTAAAAGTTTCTTGTTTAAGATTTCAATAAAAATTAAATTCACTGCAATTAATACACTAACATAAAACAAGAGATTATTAAGAATGGCAAAGTCACAAGTCACGTTTAACAAAATTGAAAAAGAAAAAAAGCGCTTAAAAAAACGAGAAGAAAAGCAAAAGAAAAAGGACGCAAGAAAAGCAGAAGCGAAAGAAAATCCTCAAGGGATTCAATTTGCTTATGTAGATTTTAATGGAAATCTAACCAATACACCACCAGACCCTTCAATGAGAGAAAAAGTTGAAGCTGAAAGTATTGAAATTGGTGTTCCCAAGAAAGAAGAAAGAGAAGAAGAAGATCCTATACGTAAGGGAAAAGTATCATTTTTTGATACCTCTAAAGGCTTTGGTTTTATTATAGATAGCGAATCACAAGAAAAGTATTTTGTTCATGTTAGCGGTTTACTTGAAGATATTCAAGAAAATGACAAGGTTCAATATGAACTTGAAAGAGGTCAGAAAGGGATGAATGCTGTTCGCGTAAAAAAAGTTTAACAATTATTAGTTCATCTAATATTTAATAATTGATTACGTGGCTTTACATCTTCTAGAACAGGATCAAGAATACATTAATTTACAAACAGAACTCGTTTGGTTACAACAGCATATCAAAGAAACCAATCAGCGTATTCTTATTTTATTTGAAGGCAGAGATACAGCAGGTAAAGGTGGTGCCATTATGCGATTTATTCGTTTTTTAAATCCTCGTCTTTTTAAAGTCGTAGCCGTTTCAAAACCAACCGAGAAGGAAGACGGACAATGGTATTTTCAACGTTATATCGAGCATTTACCTGGCCCGGGAGAAATTGTCCTTTTCGATAGAAGCTGGTATAATAGGGCCGTTGTTGAACCCGTAATGGGCTTTTGCACAAAAAAACAATATAATTTATTTAACAAGCAAGTGGTTTCATTAGAAAAAATGCTTGTGCAAGATGGGATCCATCTATTTAAATTTTGGTTTTCAATTGATGCCGAAGAACAAAAACGACGCTTAGATGAACGCGTACACAATCCATTAAAGCAATGGAAGCTCAGTAGTGTTGATGTTGCTGCGCAGTCAAAATGGGAAGAGTTTACATTTTATAAAGAATCCATGTTTAAAAAAACAGCTAAGCCACATGCTCCATGGATTGTTATTAAAGGGAATGAACGAGATGTTGCTAGAAAAGAAGTGATGCGTTATGTTGTTAATAGCATAGATTATGCTAAAAAAGGACAAACAGACGAACGTTTAACTTTAGATGCAACCATTGTTGAGGAACTATTTAGCGAAGTTTAATTAAGAAAAACAAGTCTCATCATGTTTTCAATAATTTTTTGAGCTAGCATAATTTATGGCATTACCACGTAAAACCTTACTTATTCTTCTAGCCTTTTTTGCCATTTATGTTATTTGGGGTTCTACCTATCTTTTAAATAAAATTGCGGTAACTCAAATTTCGCCACTTTATTTAGCATCTATTCGTTTTATTACAGCTGGTTTATTAATCTTTATTATTGCCAAATTCATGAAGTTAAGTTTGGCTATAAATAAGAAGCAGCTTATTAATTGCATTATTGCGGGATTCTTGTTTTTAGCGTATGGAAATGGCGTTTTTGTGTGGGCGCTTAAATATGTTGATAGTGGTTTTGGTGCTCTAGAAGCTTCTGTACAACCTTTAATAGTGTTGATTTTAATGCGAATGATAGATGGAAAAAAGGTGAAAACATCTTCTATTATCGGAATTGTTTTGGGGATTATTGGAATGTATTTGTTGGTAAGTCAAAAACAACTAGTGTATCAAGAGCATAGTACCCTTGGAATTATAATGATTTTTACCTGTGTGCTAAGTTGGAGTTTTGGGAGTTTATTTGTGGCAAGAGCCGAATTGCCTCGTAATTTTTTCATCAATACAGGCTATCAAATGCTATCTGGAGGAATTTTATTATTCATGGCAAGTTTTTTAATAGGAGAGGAATGGCTATCTCCGTTTTTATGGACCACACCTGTAAAAGTTTCAATGGGCCTTCTTGTTGTTTTTGGAAGCATCGTTGCTTTTACTTCGTTTAACTATTTACTTAAAGTTGTTTCCACAGAGAAAGTTTCCACCTCGGCTTATGTAAATCCAGTGATCGCTTTACTTTTGGGATGGTATATTTTAGATGAACACATTACGGGGCAATCTATTTTGGCTGCTGCTATTTTATTAACCGGTGTTTACTTCATTAATGCTAAAAAAAACATTCGAACATTGCGATAATCTCTTTATCAACAAAGAATTTAAACTACATTTGCGCCTTAAATATTTACAAGCTTGTTTGTTATGACAAAAGAAGATGGTACAGTTTCTTCAGAAATTACTTCGGAAGATATTGATAAGTGTATTTCAATAATGAAACAATTAGTTTCAAACACCAATCAAATTTTTGAGATTTCAAAAGAGCAAAGAACAGCCTTGATTAAAGCTAGCGGTCAATTGTCAAGACCAAATCGTGAGGAGTTTTCACGTCGGAAAAAAGATGCTAAAAAAGCAGAACGAAGGAAGTTAGCGGCAAAAGATAGAACTGCAAGGAAAGAAACAGGTATTAGAAGTGCACGAGAATCTATTGTATTTAAGGTCCCTAAATTATTGTCTTCTGCAGATTTAACGAATAAAGAACAGCTTGAGTTACAATCTCCAAGAAATTGTTACGTCTGCAAAACCGAGTTTACCTTGTTACATCATTTTTATGATACCATGTGCTCAGATTGTGGAGATTTTAATTACGCGAAGCGTTTTCAAACATCCGATTTAAGAGGTCAAGTTGCGGTGATTACTGGTTCTAGATTAAAAATTGGGTATCACATTACTTTAATGCATTTGCGAGCAGGTGCAACAGTAATTGGATTTAAGGCATATTCCTAGTGTTGAAATCTTTTGTAATTTTATTGAGCAAAAATATGAGCGTTTAGATATTCTTATAAATAATGCCGCACAAACCGTTCGCAGACCAGCAGGGTTTTATGCACATTTAATGGAAAACGAAGGGCGTTCTATCGAGTCGTTACCAAAATATGCTAAAGATTTATTAACAGACCATAACGATTGTATTCAAGAGTTAAAAGCATTGACATCAGTTGCATCATCGAATCAAAATATGCCGGTCACTTGGCATGGTCCAGAACCGGGAATAGGGTTAAGAGCATCGGCTAAATTATCACAAATTCCTTATAGTTTTGATAGTACCTTGGTTGCCAAAGAAGTATTTCCAGAAGGACAATTAGATGCCGATTTACAACAAGTCGATTTAAGAAAAACAAACAGTTGGCGTTTAAAACTAGGCGACATTGAAACCACAGAAATGATTGAAGTACAACTGGTTAACTCAGTTGCGCCTTTTGTATTGTGTAATCGTCTTTCAGAAATCATGAAAAAAGATAATACCGGTAAGAAACATATTATAAATGTATCTGCTATGGAAGGAAAGTTTCATCGGTTTTTTAAGGCTTCACGTCATCCACATACCAATATGGCCAAAGCGGCTTTAAATATGTTAACACATACGGCGTCCGATGAATTGTCGAAATTTGGTATTTATATTAATGCTGTGGATACAGGTTGGGTCACTGACGAAGACCCTGCAGATTTAGCAAAACATAAAGCTGAAGTTCACGATTTTCAACCACCATTAGATATAGTTGATGGTGCAGCACGTGTTATGGACCCATTATTTGATGGAATTAATACCGGAAAACATTGGAGTGGCAAATTTTTAAAGGATTACAGACCTATTGATTGGTAATATACTTGATTTTTTAAAACGCGTTATCATTTCAAATCTAAATAACTATTTTTGTATTCTTAATCGAAATATATGGGAAATAGAACATATAAAATTGCTGTTATCCAGCTTAATTTAAATGACAAACCAGAAAATAATTTAAAGAAGTGTTTAAGTTGGGTTAAAGAGGCTGCTAAAAAAGGAGCGGAAGTCGTTTCATTACCAGAATTGTACAGTAGTCATTATTTTTGTCAGAGTGAAGAACCTGACAATTTTGCTTTGGCAGAACCACTTTATAGCACGTCCTTTAAAGCCTTTAGTGCCTTATCGAAAGAATTGGGTGTTGTTATTATTGTTCCTTTTTTCGAAAAACGAATGGCTGGGATATATCACAACAGCGCTTATATATTGGATACCGATGGGTCGGAAGCTGGATTATACCGCAAAATGCATATTCCAGATGACCCCCATTTTTATGAAAAGTTTTATTTCACACCTGGCGATTTAGGTTTTAAGTCAAACCAGACAAAAAAAGGAAATATAGGTGTTCTTATTTGTTGGGATCAATGGTTTCCAGAGGCAGCAAGATTAACCGCTCTTAAAGGGGCAGAGATATTGTTTTATCCAACGGCTATTGGTTGGCATCCTAAAGAAAAGGAACAATATGGTGAAAACCAATATGGAGCATGGATGAATGTAATAAAAGGGCATGCAGTTGCAAATGGCGTTTATGTGGCTGCAGCGAATCGCGTTGGATTAGAAAAATATCTACCAAATACGGATGGAATAGAATTTTGGGGAGCTTCATTTATTGCAGGCCCTCAAGGTGAAATTTTAGCACAAGCGTCTCATGATAAGGAAGAACTGTTAATGGCTGAAGTCGATTTAGATTTACAAGAGAATGTACGTCAAAATTGGCCATTTTTCCGAGACAGACGTATCGATGCTTTTGGGGATATAACTAAACGTGCTATAGACCAATGAGAAGATTTCCTGCAGAATGGGAAGCACAACAAGGTTTATTGCTTTGTTTTCCTCATAATGGCAACGATTGGCCTGGAAAATACGGAGCTATTCAATGGGCTTTTGTGGAGTTTATTAAGAAAGTTGCCTTTGTTGAAACCGTTTTTTTAGTCGTTGCCAATGAAAAATTGAAAACTAAGGTTCATGGTATGCTCGAAACCGCTCATGTAAATGTTTTGAATGTGTCTTATATTATTCATAAAACGAACAGAAGTTGGATGCGTGATTCGGCCCCCATCATTGTTAAAAATGGAGAAAAAAGAGAAGCTTTAAACTTTAATTTTAATGGTTGGGCCAAATATAAAAACTTTCAATTGGACAAACATGTGCCTTCAAAAGTTTCAAATCATTTAAATATTCCTTTAACTCAAGTAACCTATAAAGGAAAACCAGTAATTCTTGAAGGTGGCGCTATCGATGTCAACGGAAAGGGAACCTTGTTGACTTCTGAAGAATGTTTGTTACACCCTTCTATTCAGGTACGGAATAAAGATTTTACCAAGCATGATTACGAATCCATATTTAAAGAATATCTTGGAATTAACAATGTTATTTGGTTAGGCGATGGTATTATTGGCGACGATACACATGGGCATATCGACGATTTATGCCGATTTATAAATGAAGATACCATTATCACCGTTGTTGAATCCAATAAAAAAAGTAAAAACTATACGGCATTACAGGATAATTTAAAACGTCTTAAAAAAGCAGTTTTAGAAACAGGTAAATCACCAAACATTGTCGAGTTGCCTATGCCAACGTATCTGGAATTTGACGGGGTTACTATTCCTGCAAGTTATGCCAATTTTTTAATTTTAAATACGTGTGTGTTAGTACCAACTTTTAATGATGTAAAAGATAGAAT
Source organism: uncultured Yeosuana sp. (assembly GCA_963974955.1). Classification (GTDB taxonomy): domain Bacteria; phylum Bacteroidota; class Bacteroidia; order Flavobacteriales; family Flavobacteriaceae; genus Yeosuana. The sequence goes on from CAXBHA010000111.1 coordinate 6,064, forward strand.
GGCTTTAAACATTATTGCTGATTGTTTTCCAAACCGTGAAATTATTGGAATTAGTGCCATTGATTTAATTTGGGGTTTTGGAACCTTACATTGTTTAAGTCAGCAAATACCTAAATAATAATGTCTATAATTAGCATTAGAAAATTGACCTGTTGGAAATAAAAAAAGCCATAACATTCATGATTATTAGTACATTAGCCTTTGCTTGTATGAATGTTACGGTAAAGTATCTAGTCAATGTTAATGCCTACCAAATCGTGTTTTTCAGATCGGCAAGTTCATTGTTCTTTACCTTTGGCTATCTATTAAAAAAGAAGATACCGCTGTTAGGAAACAATCATAAACTTTTGATATTAAGAGGATTAGTAGGTGTTACTTCAATGACATTGTTCTTTATGTCTATCAAATACCTATCAGTAGGGACTGCTGTTTCACTGCGATACATCGCACCAATATTTGCCGCTATTTTTGCTGTTTTATTTTTAAAGGAAAAGGTAAAACCGTTACAATGGCTCTTTTTTATAATCGCCTTTTTGGGTGTTGTTGTACTGAAAGGATTGGACAATGAAATGAGTACTTATGGCCTTATTTTAGTTTTAATTGCTTCGGTATTTAGTGGTTTTGTATACATCATCATAAGTAAAATAGGAAAAAGGGATCATCCCGTGGTGGTGGTCAATTATTTTATGATAATCGCTACAATTACAGGAGGTGTGTTATCTATTGGAAATTGGGTAAATCCAAATGCAATAGAATATATTTTACTCTTTAGTTTAGGAGTCTTTGGATATTTTGGACAAGTCTATATGACTAAAGCATTTCAAACGGCATCAGCTAGCCAAGTGGCACCCTTTAAATATATAGAGGTGATTTTTACCGTATTATTTGGTCTGTTTTGGTTTGGAGAGCTTTATAGCATTTGGAGTTTTTTAGGGATTGGTTTAATTATTGGTGGTCTAGTTTTAAATGTGTTATATAAAGAACGGCAAAATAAAAAACTTCTTGAAACTGACTATCCCCGCAAAGGAGATTATTGAAAAAAAGCTCTAAAGCCTTACCGAAAAAGATGCATAACCAAAGATCTTATTCATTACG
>CAXBHA010000112.1:0-7141 GCA_963974955.1 uncultured Yeosuana sp.
GATTAATTGGTAAAAACGGTGCTGGTAAATCAACCATGCTTAAAATTTTATCAAGAGAAATGGAACCGGACACAGGTCAAATCGCTACAGATAAAGCCTTAAAAACAGGGTTTTTAAAACAGGATATTGATTTTGATTTTGGTAGAACCGTTCTTGAGGAAGCATACGAAGCTTTTACCGAGATTAAGCAGATTGAAGCAAAAGAAGAAGATATAAATCACCAACTGGCAGAACGTACTGATTATGAAAGTGAAGCCTATCACCAATTAATGGTGGATTTGAATGAATTTCATCATCAATATGAAATTTTAGGAGGTTATAATTATCAAGGCGAAACAGAAAAAATCCTTCAAGGCTTAGGGTTTCAACGTAAGGATTTTGAAAAGTTGACAGATACGTTTTCTGGAGGCTGGCGCATGCGTATAGAATTGGCAAAACTACTGCTGCAAAACAATGATATCTTATTACTGGATGAGCCAACCAATCATTTGGATATTGAATCCATTATTTGGTTAGAAGGTTTTTTGAAAAATTATTCTGGAGCGGTGGTTATCGTGTCGCATGATAAAATGTTTTTAGATAATGTAACCAACAGAACCATAGAAATTTCATTGGGAAGAATTTATGATTATCAAAAACCATATTCAAAATATTTAGTTCTAAGAGAAGAAATGAAAGTGCAGCAATTGGCTTCTCAAAAAAATCAACAAAAACAAATAGAACAAACGGAAAAGCTAATTGAAAAATTTCGTGCTAAAGCGTCCAAAGCAACGATGGCGCAATCACTTATAAAAAAGCTAGATAGAATTGACAGGATTGAGGTAGATGAAGATGATAACAGCGTGATGTCCCTTAAATTCCCTGTGTCTGTGGTTCCTGGTAAAGTAGTTGTTGAGGCTCATAATATTTCAAAAAATTATGGCAGTAATCAGGTTTTAAAGCATATAGATATTGTTGTGGAGCGCGATAGTAAAACTGCTTTTGTGGGTCAAAATGGCCAAGGAAAATCAACACTGGCGAAAATTATGGTGGGCGATATAAAATTTGATGGTCATTTAAAATTGGGTCACAATGTTCAAATAGGTTACTTTGCCCAAAATCAAGCAGAGTATTTAGACGGTAATAAAACCGTTTTAGATACCATGATTGATGCCGCTAATGAAACTAACAGAAGCAAAGTTCGAGATATTTTAGGCTCTTTTTTGTTTCGTGGCGATGAGGTCGAAAAGTATGTTCGGGTATTGTCTGGAGGCGAACGTAACCGTTTGGCTTTGGCAAAATTATTATTGCAACCACTTAATGTGCTTATCATGGATGAGCCTACTAACCATTTAGATATAAAATCGAAAAAGGTATTAAAGGATGCGCTAATAAAGTTTGAAGGCACCCTAATTTTAGTATCTCACGACCGCGATTTTCTTCAGGGGCTAACAAATAAGGTGTATGAATTTAAAGACCATAAGATCAGAGAATATTTAGGGGATATTGATTTTTACTTGGAACAACGGAATGTTCTTAATTTACGTGAAGTAGAAAAGCGAAATGTTGTTAAAGAAATACCAAAAGAAAAACCACAGCAATCTTATGAGAACCAGAAGAAATTAAAGTCTTTAAATAATCGATTGAGTAACATTGAAGCCCAAATTAGCCAGTTGGAAAAAGAGCTTAAAAACATCGATTTATCATTGGAAATAAACTATGAAGAAGTAACCTCAAAACCTCATTTTTTTGATAATTATCAAAACAAAAAAACCAATTTGCAGGACTTGATGCAAAAGTGGGAAAATATTCAGTTAGAGATTGAGGCCATTGATGAGTCATAGTTATTTTAAGATTTATTTAACTATTATGAATTAAACTTACCAATAGATTTGTAGTTTAATTATTTTTAAACCCTCATAGAATGCGAAAACTTATACTTTCTGTAATTGGAATTTTATTAATTGTGGTTTCACTATTTCTTGCTAAATCTTTAATAGCAAGTAAAAACAAACCAAAACCTGTTCTTGAGAAAGTAATAAAAATGGTTTTTGTTGATACTGTAAAAAACGGATCAGTACAAATAAAGCTTCCAGCTAATGGCAGTTTAGTTGCAAAACGCCGCGTAGAAATTTATTCTGAAGTTCAAGGTATTTTTAAAACAGGCAATGTATTGTTTAAGCCCGGACAGAAATTTAGTAAAGGGCAAGCATTAATTCGCATTGATGACTCAGAGTATTATGCGAGTGTTCAATCAGCCAAAAGTAATTTATATAACACCATTGCGGCTATTATGCCCGATTTAAGGTTGGATTTTCCTGAAGTTTACCAAAAATGGCAAGATTATCTTAATGGGTTTGATTTAAGTAAAACCACCTCAAAAATACCTGAGATGTCTTCAGAAAAAGAAAATTATTTTATTATTGGTCGTGGTATAGTTTCTAGTTATTATAATGTAAAAAACTTAGAACAACGCTTATCCAAATATACCATAACGGCACCTTATGCAGGGATATTAACAGAAGCATTGGTCTCTGAGGGAACTTTAATAAGAAATGGACAAAAACTAGGCGAATTTATTGATCCTTCTGAATATGAAATGGAAGTCGCTATAAGCAAATCATATGCCCATTTGTTAAAGATAGGAGAAGAAGTGGCATTGAACACTTTAGATAAAACAGCGAGCTTTATAGGTAAAATTTCCAGAATAAATGGCAGTATTGATCAAACTACACAAACTATAACAGCCTATATAGATGTTAAAGATCCTAGTTTAAAAGAAGGTGTATATTTAGAGGCAAATATTACTGGTGAGACAGTTAATGATGCTATTGAAATTGACAGGAATTTATTGTTGGATGATCAACAAATATTTGTCGTTAATAATGGCATATTAGATGTGATACCTGTTAAGCCCATTTATTTTTCTGAAACTAAAATGGTTATTCAAGGAGCACCAAATGGGGCGATAATTCTAAAGCGTCCTATTCCTGGCGCTTACGCAGGGATGCTGGTAAAACCTTTTCAAAAATAGCTAACTAAATACCAATGAGAAAAATAATAGCCTATTTTATTAGATATCATGTTGCGGTAAACATTTTTATCATTGCTTTCTTTGCTTTTGGAACCATAGGATTGTTATCCTTAAAATCATCTTTTTTTCCCTTAACTGATTCAAAAATAATCAACATAAGCATCACCTATCCTGGAGCATCTCCACAAGAGATTGAAGAAGGGATCGTGCTTCAAATTGAAGATAATTTAAAAGGACTAAAAGGGGTAGATCGTGTTACCTCTGTATCTAGAGAAAATAGTGGAACTATTACTGTTGAAATTCAAAAGGGTGAAAATATAGATTTTATGCTTCTTGAAGTTAAAAATGCTGTTGATAGAGTGCCTTCTTTTCCAACAGGGATGGAACCATTAATAGTTGCAAAACAAGAAGAAGTTAGGCAAACCATATCATTTGCAGTGAATGGAAAAGATATTCCATTAGCTACACTAAAACAAATTGCTAGACAAATTGAAAACGATTTGCGAACCATAGAAGGTATATCTCAAGTTCAATTATCGGGCTATCCTCAAGAAGAAATTGAAATTGCGGTTAATGAAACCAGTTTGTTAGCTTATAATTTAACTTTTAATGAAGTTTCTCAAGCGGTTAGCGCCTCAAATATTTTAGTAACTGGAGGAAATATAAAAACGGATGCGGAAGAATATTTAATAAGAGCCAATAATAGAAATTATTATGGTGATGAACTATCAAATATTGTTATAAAAGCTTCTAATGATGGTAAAACCATAAGATTAAAAGATATAGCAATTATTCGTGATCGTTTTGCCGAAACTCCCAATGCATCCTATTTTAATCAACAACTTTCAGTTAATATTACTATTACTAGTACCAATAGTGAGGATTTAATGTCGTCTGCAGAAAATGTAAAAAAGTACATAGAAGATTATAACCAAAAATATAATAATGTTCGTTTAGACGTTGTGAGAGACTTATCAATCACATTAAATCAGCGCACACAATTACTTACTGAGAATGCCATTATAGGAATGCTGTTAGTTTTGTTTTTCTTGTCGCTATTTCTTAATACAAGAGTGGCTTTTTGGGTAGCCTTTGGCTTGCCTCTTTCCTTTTTAGGGATGTTTGTTTTTGCGGGTCAATTTGATGTTACTATCAATGTGTTATCTCTTTTTGGAATGATTATAGTTGTTGGTATTTTAGTAGATGATGGCATTGTTGTTGGTGAAAATATATATCAACATTACGAGAAAGGTAAAACGCCTATTCAGGCAGCTATTGATGGCACTATGGAAGTGATTCCACCTGTCGTTTCAGCTATTATTACCACATTATTGGCATTTTCTTTGTTCTTGTTTTTAGATAGTAGAATTGGCGAATTTTTTGGTGAAGTAGCTATTATAGTCATGCTAACGCTATCGGTGTCTTTAATAGAAGCTCTTATTATACTTCCTGCGCATCTGGCTCATTCAAAGGCTTTACATAAGATTGAAGTTGAAAAACATCCTTCAAAAATTAAACAGTTTTTTGCTAAGATGCGGGAACTAAATATAATTGGTGATAGGGTAATGCGTTTTTTAAGAGATAGGATTTATAGTCCAACATTAGATTTTGCCTTAAAGTTTAAAATACTGTCCTTATCAATATTTTTGATGTTATTGATTTTAACCTTTGGATCCATAGGTGGTGGTATTATAGGCGTAACGTTATTCCCTACCGTTGCCAGCGATACGGTTTCCATTGAATTAAACATGCCTAATGGAACAAATGTAAAGGTTACAGATTCCATTATTTCCATGATAGAAGAAAAGTCATTTATAGTAAATAAAGAGTTTACAGAAAAATATTTAAAAGGAACAGATAAAGTGCTTTTTGAAAACACCATTTTAACCTTAAACAGTAGTTCGAGTGCAAGTTTGCAAATTAATTTGTTGCCAGGAGAAGAAAGGCCAGATGAAATCAACTCATCATTAGTAGCCAACAGACTGAGGGATTTGGTGGGCCCTGTTATTGGTACTGAAAGATTAATTTTCGGTTCCGGTGGAAACTTTGGTGGAAGTCCCGTTTCAGTGTCATTACTAAGTAATAATATTTCAGAATTAAAAGCTTCAAAAGTAGAGTTAAAGGCATATTTAGAAAGTAATCCTTTATTGAAGGATATTGAAGATAATGATCCTGCTGGTATTAAGGAAATTCGTCTTGAATTAAAAGAAAATGCGTATTTGCTTGGCCTAGATTTAAGAACAGTAATGAGCCAAGTTAGGGCAGGTTTTTTTGGTGTAGAGGCACAGCGTTTTCAAAGAGGTCAAGATGAGATTAGAGTTTGGGTACGATATGATAGAAGCAATAGAGAGTCTATTAATGATTTAGATGATATGCGAATAGTAGCACCTATAGGTGAACGTGTTACTTTAAAGGATATTGCCACCTATACCATAGAAAGAGGAGATGTAGCCATAAATCATTTGGAGGGCCAAAGAGAAATTCAAGTATCCGCAGATCTAAAAGATCCAAGTAATAGTGCCACAGATATATTAGACGATATTAGAACCGAATTCATCCCTCAATTACAATCAAAATACCCAACTATTTCAGCCTCTTTCGAAGGTCAAAATAGAGAGGCTACAAAACTGTCCAAATCTTTAAAAAGTGCCGGAGGAATAATTTTGTTACTTATTTACATCACCATAGCATTTACCTTTAGAAGTTACAGCCAACCCCTTTTATTGTTATTATTGGTGCCATTTAGTTTAACTGCCGTGGCTTGGGGCCATTGGTTGTTAGGCTTCCTGTTAATGTTATTTCGTTATTAGGTATTATTGCCTTAATTGGCATAATGGTTAATGATGGCTTAGTGTTAATAGGTAAATTTAATTCCAACCTAAAAGAAGGAATGCAATTTGATGAGGCCCTTTTAGATGCCGGTAAATCAAGGTTTAGAGCTATCTTTTTAACGTCATTGACTACCATTGCAGGTTTAGCGCCCTTATTATTGGAAAAAAGCCGTCAAGCTCAATTTTTAAAACCTATGGCGATTTCAATATCTTTTGGAATTTTTTATGCCACCATATTAACATTGCTGCTTTTGCCAATATTTTTGTCATTTAGTAATAGTATAAAAAGAAATATAAAATGGCTAGCAACAGGCGATGCTGTAACTAAGGAAGAAGTTGAACGCGCCATAAAAGAACAAATTGAAGGAAATGAAGAATAGAGTTATCCTTTTAAACATATTATTAGTGGTTTCCAATGTAATTGCCCAACAACAAATAGTGTTGCCAAATGAAGCTGTAGCTTTGGCACTAGAAAACAATTATGGAATAAAATTGGCCAATAATGATTTAGAGGAAGCAAAAAACAATGCCAGTTTATTAAATTCAGGTTACTTACCCAGCATAACTGGAAATGCCGGAGCAACCTATAATATTGATAATACAGAAGCTCAATTTTCAAATGGTGATTTTACAGTTTTAAATGGCGCAAAAAGTTCGCGCTATAATGCCTCTGTCAATCTAAATTATGTTTTGTTTGATGGTTTGGGCAGAAGTTATGACTATAAACAACTTAAGGAGCGCTATCGGTTAAGTGAACTTCAAGCTAGAGAAACTATTGAAAACACGGTTTATCAATTGTTCACAATTTATTATAATGTGGCACAAATAACAGAAAACACCATGGCATTAAAGCAAACTTTAGATATTTCAAACGATAGATTAGTTCGTGCAAAATATCAGTTTAATTATGGGCAAAGCACCAAATTGGCTGTGTTAAATGCTGAGGTTGATATTAATAATGACAGTATTAATTTGATTAATTCTGAACAAGAATTGAAAAACTCCAAACGCGATTTAAATGTTGTTTTTGGCAATATTTTAGAAAATGATTTTGAAGTGGATACAGCAATAAAATTTGATATCCTGTATAACAAAGAAGAACTTTTTGAAAAAGCAAAGACCAGGAATATTGCACTTTTGCAAATTGAAAAGAACATTACAATAAGTGGATACGATATAAAATTTGGCAAATCGGCCTATTTACCTACTATTGGATTGAATGGAAGTTATGGTTGGAGCAAGAATAATAACAATGCCGCCGCATTTTTGGCGGTATTCTTAAATACGGGATTATCGG
>CAXBHA010000113.1:0-7071 GCA_963974955.1 uncultured Yeosuana sp.
AACCAGAATACCTTAAGTTTATCAACAAATATCCTTATTTCCCCAAAAAAACGCACCTTGACCAATGTTAACTCTGCCACAGAGGTTTTTAACAGTAATTCCGATTTAGATTCCATATTTAACACCAAAATCAATGTCGCCGATAAGCAAACCAATTTTGCGTTTAATTTGGACTACACCCATAAATTTAAAAAAGAAGGGGAGAAGCTAACCATTGGTGGCCATCTTACCAATTTTGACTATTTGAGCGATCAGTTCGTTGATACCGATTATTTTTTTGCAGATAAAACAACTTTAATTAGAAACAATACGTTTCAAACCCTATCTGGTCAAAAAACAAAATTATATACAGGCCAAGTAGATTATGAGTTGCCCATTAGCGATTCCCAACAATTTGAAGCAGGTGGAAAAGTGTCAAATATAAATTCTGAAAGCACCCTTGCACAATTTAATTATGTAAATGGTTTCCCTGTGCTCGATTTGCAAAATTCCAACACGTTTTTGTACGATGAAATAAATTATGCCGGTTATGTTAGCTATGCAAAAGATTGGACATCATGGAGCTTAAAATTAGGACTGCGTTCTGAATATACCGACATTACAGGAAATTCCATAGCAACGAATGAAATAAACAGAAGTGATTATGTGAAGTTTTTTCCATCGGTTAACCTATTGCACACTTTTAACCAAAAACATGATTTGTACTTTAACTTTAATAGACGCATTTACAGACCACGATACAGCGAATTAAACCCTTTTAAATTTTATGTAAATGACAATGCTTACATTGAAGGAAATCCCAATTTAAAACCCCAAATTGACGATCAATTTACATTGGGGTATTCAATACTTAAAAAATATACCTTTGAAGCTTACTACCGTTACGAAAACAACCCAACCCTGGAAATAACATTTCAGGATAATCAAGAAAATATCATTAAATACATCAACACAAATATAAATAGTAGCATATCTTATGGATTGGATTTTATAACGTATACCAATGTGCTGCCACGATGGAACCTCTACGTGTTATCCTCTTTATTTTATTATGACAATAAATTTTTTGCGTTAGCAAGCAATAATGAATTGGTATCTAACGATAAATGGTCTTTTTATGGCCAGATTATTAATTACTTTTCGTTTCTTAAAGACAAAAGTCTTACCGCAGACGTGGTTTACGTGCATATCTCGCCAATTGCCGAAGGCGCCACGGTTGCCAGTACTAGAGCTGGTTTAAACATAAATCTGAAAAAAACGTTTTGGAACAATAAAGCGGCGTTAAATTTAGGGGTTGAAGACATTTTCAATACCCAGAACTTTACCACTTCAACTAAATACCTAAACCAAGATGTGCAGTTAAAATCCAGAATGGAAAATAGATTATTTATTGTTGGTTTTAACTACAAATTTGGAAATACCCATTTAAAAACCAATGAAAAAACCATTGATTTGGAAGAGAGAGATAGGCTGAATAAAAAATCTAACTGACTTTGACTTTTTTGGAGTAGCCTATTGTGCTTTTTGATTTATTTAACCCAATTAAAAACGTTTATTCGAGTAATTTTGGTCTCAATAACAAACATGTGCGCCATTCCGAATGAAGTATGATGTGTCATTCCGAATGAAGTATGAGGAGGAATCTCATAAGCATAAGATTTATCGTCGTTCATTCTTCTCTCTGTCGAAACGACAACTAATTGTAAAATAACAGTTTACAGCAAAAATCAACTAAACCAAACATGGATTCCGCATCAGGTGCGGAATGACAGGATTGACCAATTTTAAAATTTAGGACATCTTCTATTGTTCTTTCTATATATTTTATACAATAACACTATTGCAGGAATAAAAGAAGCAATGACAATGGTTGCCAGTATGGTTATAAATAATGTATCACTCATTTTAACACTAATATTATAAAGTTAAATTTTTGAATGTCCGTAATTTGTCATACGTCTGAAAACATAATAATTTTGTCATTCCGACAAAGGAGGAACCGCATTGGTTTTCAATAGATTCTTCATTTCGTTTCACTCATTCTGATTGACAAAAATGGTATTATGAATACGGACATTCAACATCCTTTTTGGAATATTTTTAAGTTTGCCTATTTGTGCTAAAAACATATTTAATTGTTTTCTTAGGTTGAATCTAATAGAAAAAATAGTTAATATCGTTACTTTTTGTTTGGTTCCCTTGTAGTGGGAGTGGGTCATACTTGGTTGATTTTTCTACTTTGCTGGAATAAGGTTTAGTGATGTTTTAATGCTGAAATGGTCAGGTTTTTTGCTGATGGATTACATTATAGATATGGAAAATGAAAATTCCAATACTATTTAGTGAATTGTTAAGCCAAAATAAATGGCGGCCGATTTATAATTTTTATGAACGGTAATTTTCAAATAGTCTTATATGCGGAAGAAAAGTTAAAATACGCATGGTGGACCTAACCATGTAATAGGCAACCCAATGTCTTGCTTTATTGAAAATGCTTAGTCTCTTTTTAAGTGTGGTTAATGTAATTTGATTGCATTTTTCTATTACATTTTCAAAATCTCTTAGCAGGGTTTTTGCGAAATCTTGAGAATGTATTTCAACGTTCATTTCTATACTGCCATAACAGCTAAGGTCATTGAGGTTAAATGACCCTATGGTTGACCAGTTGTTGTCCACCACAGCTGCTTTGCCGTGCACCACAGAACTATCCCACTCGTATATTGACACATTTTGACGTAAAAACAATGAATACAAATAAGAAGTTGCACTTCGTATTAAAGGCACATCACTGATTCCTGCCAATATTAGGGTTACTTTAACCTTCCTTTTACAAGCCTTTATAATGGCATTGGTCAACCTTTTACCCGGTAAAAAATAAGAACTGACAATAACAATTTCTTTGTTGGCTCGATTGATCGAATTTGTATAGGCATCACATACCTCTGTTTTGTTTTTAAGCCAATCGTTTTGTCTAATGCCAACGAGTGTTTTCCCAGCAGAATGTAATACAGGCTTTATTTTTTTTGAACTTCTATCTTTAAAAAAATAATCGCGACATAGTTTTTGTAAATCCTGTGCAGCTGGACAATTTAATTTCAGGGCATAATCCAGCCATGGCTCGTGGTCTTTACTACCACGGTATTTATTTGCAATATTTATGCCACCTATTAGGGCTGTTTTTGCATCGGCCACAAGCACTTTGTGGTGCATCCTTCTTCCCAAATAAAAATTGTTTATAGAGAACATCGGTGAAAAAAACCTAAAAAAGATCTCGCTCTGTTGCAGGTCTTGTATAAAAGTGTCGGGAAGAGAAGCACTGCCATAAGCATCTAACAGAATATAAACTTTCACATTTCGACGTGCCGCTTCTTTTAAACAATTGGCTATCTCATTTCCTGTTTCATCATGTTCAAAAATGTACGTTTGCAAATGGATCTCTTCCTGTGCATTTTCAATGATTTCTTTCATTTTAATGAAATATTCGTCGCCAGAATGTATCAGCGTAAAGGTTTCATCTTCAGGAACATTATGTTTAAAAATCTGCTTATGGTTGTTTTCTTCTACCAATTTATGTTTCATCTCCTAAAATTTAGTGTCTGTTTTTGAAATCATTCTTTTTTCATGCCATTGGGATTTAAGGAAGGTAAAACCAAAAATAAGGTCAGTAAAATAATGGCTCCAGCAATGATGAATGGATAATAAAAACCACCTGCAAGCAACCACGTTCCAATGACCGGTCCCAAAATCTGACCAATGCTATTGGTGGAGCTCTGTATGGATATATTTCTTCCTACATCTTTCTTTGATATCAATGAAACCGCAGAGAGCAAGTTAGGGGTTACCATAGCACCACCGACGGCAAACACAATAATCAATCCATACACCGAGAATTCATTTTTGAAAAAAGGAAAGACAATGAGGGATATTCCGGAAATTAACAATCCTAAAGCAATTTGTTGTTTTGTGGATAGTGTATTCTCCCCATAACCGGCAAAAACCGGTTGCAAAATGGCCATAACCGCTCCGCAGAGCATAAAGCCAATTCCTACTTGGTTGCTATTAAATGCCAACGCATCTTTACCATAAATTGAAAATACGGTTTCAAAAAGTGTCACTACAAACTGTAACACAAACGAGAGCAGTAATAATACTATAAAATATTTGTTAAAAGAGAGTCGTAAACTTGTTTTATTGTTACTAAACTTATATACTCGGGTTGTATTCTTTAACCATTTGATTAAAACGGTCAATACAATGAGCCCTAGCAGTGCTGCAAAAAGGAACGGTACCGAAAACCGGTCTAAATGTAGTTGACCGATAGAATATTCTAAATGTAAATCTGCTTGCGATAAGAAACCTCCAATTACCGGACCGAAAATAACCCCGGAACTATAAGCCACACCAGACCAAGCCATTATTTTAGTCCTTTGCTTTTCAGATGTGATATCACTCAAGTAAGCATTACTTACCGGAATTACAGCCGATGTGAATATGCCTCCAAATATACGTGCTGCATAGAGCATTGTAAGTGAAGTGGCAAGCCCTGTGAGCAATTGCATGATTACAAAACCAATAAGGCCTACTATTATAATGGGTTTGCGACCATATTTATCCGATAGTTTGCCCCAAACCACAACAAATAGCAGTTGAAATAAGGGGTAAATACTGGTTAATAAACCAATATGGAAATTGATTAGATCGGTATCCAGGTTGTCTTTGAGTGACAATCTTTCTGTGTAGTAGGGGAGGATAGGCAATAAAATACCATACCCTAGCATGACTACAAATAAGCTTAACAAGATCAAAAAAATCCTGTTAAGCTTTTCTTTACCATTCATTATTTGTTACCAATTTTCCGCTTTAACAGTTGTGCATTAATGGCTACTATTATGGTGCTTAAACTCATAAATACTGCAGCAACAGCAGGCCCTAAAACAAATCCTGAAGTATAGAAGACTCCAGCGGCTAACGGAATGGCAACAATATTATAACCTGTTGCCCAAATAAGGTTTTGTATCATTTTACCAAAAGTGGCTTTGCCGAACAAGATTAAATTGGCAATGTCTTTTGGGTTGCTGTTTACCAAAATAATATCGGCGGTTTCGGCAGCAATATCAGAACCCGAACCCACTGCAACGCCAACATTGGCCTGTGCCAGTGCCGGTGCATCATTGACCCCATCGCCTGTCATGGCAACAAATTCACCTTTACCTTGTAGATCTTTAACAATTTCTACTTTTTGATGTGGCAATACTTCGGCAAAATAACCATCCAACCCAAGTTTATCACTCACGGCTTTGGCCGTTTTTTCATTGTCACCAGTGGCCATATATACTTTGATGTCGTTCTTTTTAAAGGTCTTGATGGCATCTGCCGATTCTGGTCTGATCTCATCAGAAAGTGCAATATAGCCCGCCAATTTCCCGTCAATCAAGACAAACACAACGGTTTCGGCAGCATCACTATAAGCGTCTTTAGGAATATCTATTTTTTCATCCCTTAAATAGCCAGGGCTTACCACTTTTACTTGTTTCCCTTCTACATTGGCTTCCACACCTTTTCCGGTAATGGCATTGAATTTTTCCGGTTTTGGAATGGTCATATTGTCTGCCTTTACCTTTTTAATGATCCCAACGGCGATGGGATGTTCCGAGCTTTGTTCCAAGGCACTTGCCAAACGCAGGATTTCATTTACGGCATAAGATTTGTTAACAGATTCAATGCGCGTAACCCCAAAATCCCCCTTGGTCAATGTTCCTGTTTTATCAAATAACAATGCTGATATTTTTCGTGATTCTTCAAAAGCAGTCCTATTTCTAATCAATAAGCCATTTTGGGCCGAAACGGCTGTGGATATGGCGACCACCAAAGGAATGGCCAGACCCAAGGCGTGAGGGCATGCAATGACCATGACCGTTACCATTCGTTCCAATGCATATACAAACGGAAAGCCTAAAATGAGCCATACGGCCAAGGTGCCAAAACCAACAATCAAGGCAATATAGGTCAACCATTTCGCAGCCTTGTCGGATAGGTTTTGCATTTTGGACTTGGTGCGTTGCGCCTCGTCAACCATCTTGATTACCTTGTTAAGATAGCTGTCCTTACCTGTATGCACTACCTTAACTTTTAAAGTACTGTTCCCATTTATGGCACCACCTATAACTTTATCGTCCAACTCTTTCTTTACAGGTTTGGATTCGCCTGTGAGCATGGACTCGTTAAGATAACTGGACCCTTCGGTTATCACTCCATCCGCTGGAATTTTTTCGCCCGGTTTAATCAGGATAATATCATCTTTTACAAGATCATCCAGTTTTACATCTTCAATGGTGTCTCCCACTACTTTGTGCGCTTCGGAAGGCAGCATGCTTACCAATAATTGCAAGGCTTTTGAGGCGCCCAAAACAGATTTCATTTCCAGCCAATGCCCCAAGAGCATAATATCGATAAGGGTCGTCAGTTCCCAGAAAAAATCTTCGCCTTTAAGCCCGAAAACCGTTGCTGTACTGTAAAAATACGCCACACTTATTGCCATCGAAATCAAGGTCATCATGCCTGGCCCTTTGGCTTTTATTTCTTTGATAAATCCTTTTAAGAATGGCAATGCACCCCAGAAATAGACAAAGGATGAAAGGGCAAACAATATATAAGGGTTGCCAGGTAATAAATAATCATAACCAAAAAACTCCTGTATCATCGGGGAAAGGAACAGGATGGGAATGGTAACGATTGTAGAAACCCAAAAGCGTTTTCTAAAATCCTTTACCATCATCTTGTGATGGTCGTGCCCTGCCATTCCCATGGGTGCATTGTCATCGTGACCGGAATGACCTCCGCCCCCGTGGTCCATTTTTGAGTGGTCTTCTTTTTTGGAATTCATTTTGGAATGATCCATTTTTGAGTGGTCTTCTTTACTGTGGTCCATTTTTGAGTGGTCCATTTTTTTGTTCTTGTGATCTTTGTGATTGTTCATATTGTTCTATTTAAGTGTTATCGTAATTTTTTTCTCATTGCTTCCGAAATGTTTTCGGCATATACGCCATAGGCATCCACCAAAAGGCCCTTGAT
>CAXBHA010000114.1:0-7070 GCA_963974955.1 uncultured Yeosuana sp.
ATATTATTTGTATCATCTAATGCGGTTGGATTAATAAAGTCTCCAGAGTTTTGGTCCTCAACAATTGTATAACTCGAAGCGTTAAACGGATTTGAATAATCATGGTAGTAATAACTGTTATAGAGATACGATGAAATCATGTAGCTCTTATCTTTATCAATAAACACATAAGCGCCATCTCCGCCATTAATTCTGGTAAATGAGTTTATCCCGGTTGTTGTAGCTGTGCCTGACCAATTAGTTCCATTATCTTGAGCTCCCCCCAAAAATCGTTCATTTGGTGCAACCTCGGGCCCTATGGCGCCATTATAAAATTGTACTGTATTATAATTTTTATTTCTAGAGCGAATTACTGGAGTAGTCGAAAGTGAAGTTGCATAATAAACCCCACCATCATTTCCATTTACTGCTATAGTAGGATTGGATGGGTTA
Source organism: uncultured Yeosuana sp. (assembly GCA_963974955.1). Lineage (GTDB taxonomy): Bacteria > Bacteroidota > Bacteroidia > Flavobacteriales > Flavobacteriaceae > Yeosuana. The sequence goes on from CAXBHA010000114.1 coordinate 433, forward strand.
AAAACAATGGCATGCTGATCTGGGTGCACATTACTTAACCCCGTATTTGTGTAATATTCTGAAATTTGAATCCAAGAGCTTCCCCCATTTGTAGTTCTAAATAAATCTATGCCACCAACATATACAATTTGATCATTTGTTGGATCAACTTCTATAACTAAATCATAGAATCCCTGACCGTTGGTGAAATCTGTTGGTGGAATATCAGTATCAATATCTTTAGGAAGTGGTAAACTGATATCGGTTGAAAAACCATCAAGAGTTCTCACAATGCTTACACCATTAGTTCCAGAAGACAGTTCGGCTAACACAAATATTTTATTAGGATCCGTTTTAGATACTGCAATTTGAGTCCGATCTCCATTGAGGATTGTCTTTTTTACTGTAAAAGTATTCCCATTGGTTGAGGATAGAATAGTGCCTCCACCGTCACCATAAATATTTGCATTCGTAGAAACCCAAAGGGTATTATTGGCGCTCACTTCAATGTCATTAGGCACATAATTACTCCCCCCTGATGTTGCTGGTAAATTTACTTTAGCCCAAGTGGATCCATTGTTTAAAGATTTATATAAGCCATAGTCTTCTACTCCAAATAATGATGATGGATTAGCGTCTGTAAAAAATACTGACGCTGCCGCGACGTAAACCTCACTATTTCCATTTCCCATATCTCTTACCTTCACATCGTTAATATGATGAATTCCGGGAGTAACAAATCTGCCCGAAACAGGAGACGAAACTGCATCCATTGTTGCATTTACGCCAACTCCCAGTTGTGCCATAATAGCTTGCCCTTCATTTTTTGAAATCATTACAGAAGGAATGGTTATCGTTCCTGGATCTGTTCCTCCTTGAACAATAGGCGGTCCAACAGCATTATTAACTACTAATACGGCAATAGCACCTGCCGCTTGTGCATTTAAAACCTTGGTCGTAAAATTACAATTTCCTCGCTCTATTACTGCAATATTTCCATTAATGGCGCCGCCATTTGTTAAAGCATTACATCCTTCAGTAGGCAAGCTCGTGCCATCATCAACCAACACTAAATTTCCTGTTATTGTACTTAATGCAGGGCCGAAAGATGCTCCCGCTAAAACGTATTCTCCAGCTATTGAACCAGGAGAATTTACCGTAAGTTTTGCATTGGATTGAAATGTAGTCTCTCCAGTTACTCCACCAAAGACCCTTACCCAATTTGCACCTCCATTAGTAGATTGCCATAACCCATTCCCATTTACAGATCCTTGAACATAACTCTCCCCTGTACCAACATAAAAAATATTAGGATTATTAGGATCAAAAGTAATGCTTGAAATAGCCAAATTTTGAGGAATATTAACTTCGGTCCAAGCAGAATTTGCATTTGTAATGTCATTATTAACCCATAAACCACCACTTACGCCTCCTGCAAACACTCTTTTATTTGTTGCATCATTTGGGTCAAACATGATAGCTCGTGTTCTGCCACCCACATTATTAGGCCCTCTTTCAACCCAATTATTTGTGTTTTCCCCAGGAACTTTTGCAAACAAGGCATTTTCCCTTAACTGCTCTTGAAGAGCAAATAATTTTTCAGACTCTGGTTTTCCAGTGACAGGGTTCATGGTAAGTTCCCATTGCCTTTCCATATATTTATTGGGTGGTAGGCCTTTTGCTTTTCGCTCTTTTTTTGACAACTTTAAAGTTTCCTTAAAAGGGCTGTTTTTTAAAAACTGCTCATGGCGTTGTCTTAGGTAAGCAATGTTGTCTTTGGGTTTTTCAATTTTATTAAAAACAAATACCGATAGACTTGCTAAGAATATTGGACCTAATAAAAAGCCTAGTATTTTTTTTAGTTTCATTTTTTAGTTTTTTTAAAAATACGTTTTTATCTAAGATTTATGAAATATGTATTCAATTTACATGAATTCCTCTTATTTTATTAAATAATAAAATGGCATATCGGTCCGACATATTGGCCACAAAACTACATACTGTTAAGATTCTTTGATATAACGATTTCTTATCTAATTCAAGGTATGCTGGCAATAATTGCATTATTAATTTATTATAATTAGAAGGCGTATTTGCATATGAATTATTTATTGCCACTAGAAATACATTTAATAATTCAGACAGAATTTTATATCCTGCAATTTCTTTTTCAATGACTTCTTTACATTGGTATATTTTTTCGACACTTATTTTAATAATATCGTTGATTTGAGCTTCGTATTTGCTTTTATCCAATAATGCGGTTTGAAATTCTCCTTTTAAAATAGCTTCCTCATTATCCATAAAAATAATAACTACCTCATTAATTAAGGTATTTATAGCTAAAGCCCTTAAATAACTTACCCTATCCTGAGTGTTTTTTAGTTGATGATATTTCTTGGTGTTTATGGTATCGCGCACCAAGTTTATTAAGTATTCTAGGGCAAATTCCTCTTGAATGAGCCCCAAATTTATCCCATCTTCAAAATCTATAATGGTATAACAAATATCGTCTGCCGCTTCCACCAAAAAAGCCAATGGATGCCGTGAAAAACTTATATCTTTGTTACTTCTTTTTAATAAACCTAACTCGCTTGCAACCTTTGCGAATCCGTCTTTTTCATTTTGAAAAAAACCATATTTTTTATCGGCAATATGATTGGTTGGTTTTTTAGGCAACGATTCTTTAGGATATTTTATAAAGGCTCCAAGAGTTGCATAACTTAAGCGTAACCCGCCATCTCTTCCTTCTCTACTTTCGGTCAAGATTTTAAATCCATTGGCATTTCCTTCAAAATCACATAAATCTTGATATTCTTTATCTGTTAATTGACTTTTATAATGTGCCCCATCGCCGGTTTTAAAAAATTCTCCAATGGCTTTTTCACCTGAATGGCCAAACGGTGGATTTCCTATATCATGTGCTAAAGATGCTGCGGCAACTATCGCTCCAAAATCATTAGCTTGATACCCATGAATAGTTTGCAAATGGGGGTGTTTTTCCAATATTTTTTGTCCCACTTTTCTACCTATGGAACGCCCAACAACACTTACTTCTAGGCTGTGTGTTAAGCGTGTATGAACGAAATCTGTTTGAGACATGGGAATGACCTGGGTTTTATCTTGAAGACTTCTAAATTCGGAAGAAAAAATAACACGATCATAATCTACTTCAAACCCTAATCGGGTTTCGTCCTGTTCTTTTCTAATCCGTTTATTGGTGTCTCCAAAGCGTTTTAAGGATAATAATTGTTCCCAGTTCATAGTTTCAATTTAAGCTCTGGCAAGATAACGAAATTCAGGAACAATAAAACTTAAATTTGGTAACATTAAGGTAACATTTTATTGACTTTTCTTTAATAATTAAATAACATCCTAGTTATAGAAAAGCCTTTTCTTTGTTACATAAATTTAGATAATCATAATGAAATATTTAATAATTATATCAACTCTCTTTTTTACAGGTTTTTGTTTCGCTCAGAATATGGGAATGATAGTGGGAAATGTCTTAGATAAGGAATATAACAACGAACCTTTATTATATGCAAATATCTCAATAAAAGGAACGTCTATTCAATCCACTTCAGATATAACTGGTTTATTTCATATTGAAAATTTACCTGATGGCGACTACACTTTAATTTGTGGTTTTATAGGTTACGATACCAAAGAGGTTAAGGTTCATGTTAGTGCTGCACAACCTGCCGAAGTTAAAATTCCATTAGCCGCAAGTACTGTTTCGTTAAATGAACTTGCTGCTTTAGATAATATTGCAATAAGAAATGATAAAACATCCGTTGCTTCAAATAAATAATTCACCCCTTTTTTACTACGTTTCTTCTTGAATAAATACACTTAGTTAACCAGAATAATTGGTTCTGATTGCTTATTGGAAAAGCTCCTATTTTAAAGGCTAAACAGCCGCTTTTTCTTAATGTTAACTTATTGTTTACTAATTAAAATTTCCTATTAAAAAGGCAACATTTAGGTAACGCTTTCATCACAGTTGTTTAACCCTTAGGTAACATCTTATTTACAGAATGTGTCTTTCTTTGCACCAATAAATTTTAAAAAACGAATGAAAAAATATACTGTTTTAGTTATACTTTTTGTATCAACATTATCCTATGCTCAGAACACGGGTTCGGTAGTTGGAAAATTAATTGACAAAGAATATAATGATGAACCTCTTGCCTTTGCTAACGTATTAATTAAAGGAACAACCAAAGGAACCACATCGGACATTGATGGGTTATATGGTTTTAAAAACTTAGATCCAGGCTCTTATACATTAGTATTCAGTTTTATAGGATACGAAACCCAAGAGATCAATGTAAAAGTAGAAGCCGGCAAAGTTACGGAAGTTAATGTTCCAATGGGAGCCAGCGCTGCCTCGTTAGACGAGGTCGTAATTACTACAACCACGAAGCGCGAAAGTGAAACTGCTTTGTTGTTAGAACAAAAGAAAGCCGTAGAAATAAAGCAAAGTATTGGTGCCGAGGAATTATCAAGAAAAGGCGTTGGAGATGCAGCAGGCGCTATTGCCAAAATTTCTGGGATATCAAAACAAGAAAGTTCCAGCAACGTTTATGTTAGGGGTTTAGGAGACCGTTATTTAAATACTACCATGAACGGGCTGTCTTTACCATCAAATGATGTTAATAAAAAAAATATCGATTTAAATCTTTTTTCTACCGATATTATTGAAAACGTATCGGTATCTAAAGCATATTCCTCAAAATTTTATGGTGATTTTTCTGCGGGAAATGTAGACATCAAATCAAAAGATTATACTGGAAACGGATTTATTGATCTAAATACTGGAACAGGTTTTAATACCAATGCCATAGGAAAAGATTTTGTACGTAGTGAAGGAACAGGATTTTTTGGATATTATGGACGTTATGCACACAATCCTTTCGCTATTATTTTATCTCATGGTATTGACCCAGTAAATGCTGGTGCACCAATAAACATTGGTTATGGTGGTTCTGCTGGAAAATCATTTAATTTTAAAAATGGGTCTCGTTTAAATTTCTTTTTAACTGGTTTCTTTAATAATGGTTATGAATACAGAAAAGGGTCTTCTATAGATTACACTTTAACAGAGAAAAAAGCCTTTGATGCTGCCGAAGAGTTTGAATATGGGACTACTTCAACAGTAATGGGAACAGCTCAATATAGAATTGATGATAAAAACACATTAAAATATACCTCTTTATTTATCAATAATTCATCTGATGTGGTTGGATATTTTGGAATTGATGGGACTGGTAGAAACCGTGATGCTCAGTTAGATACTGATAAAGGGTTTTACCAAATGAACATTCAGTTTGACCAAACTCAAATGACAATAAACCAGTTAGAAGGTAATCATAAATCAGATAAACTTGAAGTTGACTGGGGTTTTGGTTACAATTTAGTGTTTTCAAGGCAACCGGATAGAAAACGTGTTAGTTTAGAAAATTATCAATTTGCCTTAGATAGCGACCCTAACACCAATCCAACGTTTTATAGCAATGTGGTTTTTGATAATCAACGCTATTTTCAAAATATTAGAGACTATGAGTACAATAGTAGATTAAACCTTGCTTATACCATTTCTGATAATGTGAAAATTAATTTTGGATATGACGGCAAAAGTAAAAATAGAAAATTTGATAATATCCGTTACGGTTATGACATTGTCAATTCAACTTATCCAGTAACCGATGTGACTAAATTAAACAATGATTTTACACTTGATAACCTGCGCATCAATTCTAATGATACTGATGGTTTATATCAAATAAAAGTGATCAACACCATTTCTGGTCTATCAAACACAAACAGACCAGGTTTAGCTGAAAACACTTATAATGGTAAATTGAATATTTATGCAGGATATGTTGATACTGAAATAAAAGCTGGAGAAAAATGGTTGTTTGTACCAGGTATGCGTTTAGAATCTGTAGAACAAAATATTAAATATGATGTTATTAACTTAGGGAATAGCGGTAATGCCACTGTTAACACCAAAGAAAATTTTTATCTACCAAACTTGAACATTAAATACACCATCAATGACGATCAAAACGTACGTTTTACAGCTAGTCAAACGGTTTCTCTTCCAGAATTTAAGGAAGTAGCACCTTTTGTCTATGAAAGTGTTACTACCAAAGTTGGAGGTAACCCAGATTTATTGGGTTTCACTAATCCAGCTTTTATTAATGTTAGTAACAAATCATACTCTAAAATATTTAATCTTGATTTAAAGTATGAGTGGTTTTATAGCAAAAGCGAATTAATTTCCTTGTCAGCTTTTGCCAAAGAAATCAAAGACCCCATAAACTTAGTAGTAGGGGCAGATGCCACAGGAACACAACGTTATTTTAGAACAGGTAACAAAGCCAATATATACGGTGTTGAAGTAGAATTAAGAAAAAACATTTTACATAATGCTACTGATGACGCCATTTTATCTGCTGGCTTTAATGCCACTTATATGAAAACGGAGCAGGATTTATTTTCTAATATTAATGGTACCTACAACTTATCTTTCAATAGAAGTAAAGAAGAATTACAAGGTGCATCACCCTTTTTATTAAATGCAGATATAAACTATTCCCCGATTTTCAAAAACTACAAACCCACAGCCAATTTAGTCTTCTCATACTTTT
>CAXBHA010000115.1:0-7051 GCA_963974955.1 uncultured Yeosuana sp.
TTGTTGGAGGTGAATTTGCTCAATACATTTCGAAGGATGGAGAGACTATTTATTATACAACCGCAAACGGGAGTAGAGGTGATGCTGATGTAGATTCTGATTTATATAAAATCTCTTGGGAAGGAAAAGATAAAAAGGAAATCACCACAAAAAATACAAGACCTTCAAGAATTACGGTAGACAAAAAAGGTAAAACCATGTTTATGACGGTTAGTTCAGGAGCCCTTTCAAGTGTTAATTTATCTAATGATAAGTCTGAAGGATTAACTATTTCTGCTAAAATAGATATCGATTACTCAGAGGAATCTAACCAAATATTTGAAGAGGCTTGGAAAGCCATTAATGATGGCTTTTACGATCCTGATTTTCATGGCCAAGATTGGCAGGCATTAAAAAACACTTATAAACCTTTAGCAATGAAAGCATCAACAAGAACAGATTTTCAAAATATATTCAATTGGATGTTAGGACAAATTAATGCAAGTCATATGGGACTCAGAAGTGGAGAACAACGCGAAGACTTGCAGGAAGAATCAACAGGACTTTTAGGAGTTGAGTTTAAACCAAAAAGTAACGGAAGTTTAGAAGTTGATCATGTAGTGTATGGAATGCCAGCAGATCGTATTTCAAGTACAATAAAAGTCGGCGATATTATAACATCTGTAAACGGTGTAGAACTTTCAAAAGAGTTAAATGTGTATAGTCTTTTAGAAGGTACAGCAAATGAAAAAATATATTTAGAGGTTAAACGCGGAAATGCAACCATAGAAATAATTATAAGACCAAATAGGGGCAATAGAGAAGAAAATTATAATGCTTGGGTGAGAGAACGTAAAAGGTTGACAGAAAAATATTCAAATGGTAAACTTGGCTATATACATATTCAAGGCATGAATTGGCAAAGTTTTGAAGAATTTGAAAGAGAGTTGACTGCGGCTGGTTTAGGTAAGCAAGGTTTGGTTATTGATGTTCGTTATAACGGTGGTGGATGGACAACAGATTATTTAATGGCTGTTCTAAACGTAAAGCAACACGCCTATACTGTTCCAAGAGGTGCAGCTGATAATTTAGAAAAAGAGCAAACAAAATTTGTGAATCACTATCCGTTTAGTGAGCGTTTACCATTATCTGCATGGACAAAGCCATCAGTTGCTATTTGTAATCACACCAGTTATTCAAATGCTGAAATATTTTCTCATGCCTATAAAACATTAAATATTGGAACTTTAGTTGGAGAACCTACATTTGGAGCGGTAATATCTACAGGTGCAACCTCATTAATTGATGGTTCTTCTGTAAGAATGCCATTTAGAGGATGGTATGTTAAGTCTACCCAAACTAATATGGAGCTAGGTCCAGCCGTTCCAGATGTTTTGGTATATAATAATCCTGATGATAAGTCTAAAGGGGAAGATTTCCAATTGAAGACAGCTGTTGAAACCCTATTAAAACAATTATAAAAACTAAGTGATACCGTGGTTTAAAAATATAGGGCCTGGTCCATTAGTTGCCGCCGCTTTTATTGGTCCTGGAACCATTACCGTATGTACACTTGCAGGAGTTAATTTTGGGTTTTCTCTGCTTTGGGCCATGGTTTTATCTATTGTTGCTACCATAGTTTTACAAGAAATGTCGGCTAGGTTAGGTATTATTTCCCAAAAAGGTTTAGCTGAGGTTATTAAAACAGAAATTCATAACCCTTTTTTTAAGGGTTTTACAATAACTCTTATTTTTGTAGCGATTGTATTTGGTAATGCTGCTTATGAAGCAGGAAATATTAGTGGTGCTGTTTTGGGTCTAGAAGCTTTAGTCGGAAACCCAAAGTTTGTTTTAGGGAGCATTACAATTAACTTTTTAAGCATTTTTATTGGTTTCATTGGATTTATAATTTTATATCTAGGGAATTATAAGACTCTTGAAAGAATATTGGTAGCCATGGTGATTATTATGAGCATATCTTTTATAATAACAGGAATTATAACTAAACCAAATATCTCTCAAGTTCTGAAAGGTGTTTTTATGCCAACGCTTCCTAAAGATAGCTTATTAACGGTTATTGGTATTATTGGTACTACCGTTGTGCCTTATAATTTGTTTTTACATGCATCCTTGGTTAAAGAAAAGTGGCATCAAACATCAGATTTAATTTTTGCCAAAAAAGATACCATGATAGCCGTTATTTTAGGAGGTATTGTGTCTATGTTTGTCATTATATCTGCAGCGTCTATTCAGACTGAAAACATTTTAAATGCGGATGATTTAGCAAAAGGACTAGAGCCTTTATTTGGGAATTTCGCTAAATATTTCTTAGCAATTGGGTTGTTTTCCGCAGGCATCACTAGTGCTATTACAGCGCCCTTGGCAGCAGCTTATGTGGCAAGTGGCTGTTTGGGTTGGAAAACAAATTTAAAATCAAAAAAGTTTAGAGCCGTTTGGATGCTCATCATTATTTTAGGTGTTTTCTTGTCTTCGCTAGGAATCAGGCCGATTGATATTATTAAATTTGCTCAAGTAGCCAATGGTATTTTATTGCCTATTATAGCAGGGTTTTTAATTTGGATTATGAATAGAGAATCAATTTTAGGAGAATTTAAAAACACTATAAAACAAAATATTTTTGGCTTTTTAATTCTAGGAATTAGTATCTTACTTTCTCTAGCAACCCTAAATAAAGTATTTAGCTTAAAACTGTTTTAGTGCAAAATAAAATTATGGATATTAATGTTGATGTAGGTGAGGGTATTGGTAATGAGGCTTTTCTAATGCCATATATATCTTCTTGTAACATTGCATGTGGCGGCCATGCGGGAGATTTTGAAACGATGAGACAAGTTGTAAAACTCGCAAAAAAAAACAACGTTAAAATAGGCGCACATCCCTCATTTCCTGATAAAGTGAATTTTGGACGTAAACCTATGGATATATCCTGCGCCGCATTATATACTTCTGTAAAAGAAAATATTCAAATTACTTATGAAGCTTTTGCCGACAGAAATTATAATAACGATTTAACCTTAGTTTCCAGAGATGACAACAATGCTATAATTGATGATGCCAATTTAGTTTTTGATCATGTTTATAGAATGGTTTCTACTCAAAAAGTAAAGACAATTCAAGGTTTGGAAATACAAATATTAGCAGATACATTTTGTATCCATGGCGACAATCCAAAGGCGGTAGATTTGATTCAAAATTTAAGTAAAAGGTTGCAAGAAAAGGGTATTCAAATAAAGTAATTCATGGCTTTTAATCTTCGCTATAAAATGTTTGGAGAGCGATCCATTTTAATAGAATGGCCCGCAATGATAGATAAAAACATTCTAAAGGATATAATTCATTTCAAAGATCAAATACATAAAAAAAATATTAAAGGAATAGTTGAGTTAAAATCGGCATATAACTCGTTATTAATTGGTTACGATTCTATTTGTAGGAATTTTGAAAATGACGTAGAATTATTAAAAAAGTTACATAAAAACGTAGATTTAAAACATGACATTTTGGCAAAACTGTGGAAAATCCCTGTTTGTTATGATGCCGTTTTTGGAATTGATTTAGAGTTCATTTCAAAAAAAAACAACATATCAACAGCGGAAATCATAAAGAGACATTCTCAAGTTAATTACACAGTTTATTTTATCGGCTTTTTGCCCGGCTTTTTATACTTAGGTGGGTTAGATGAAACATTGCATATAACAAGAAAACCTTATCCAAGATTGGAAATTGAAAAAGGAGCGGTCGCTATTGGTGGAAATCAAACCGGGGTATATCCGAATGTGAGCCCGGGAGGGTGGAATATTATAGGGAACTCACCTATTAACTTTTTTGATGTTTCAAAAGAAGTGCCCTGTTTTGCTAAAGCAGGAGATTATATTCAGTTTTATCCTGTTTCGTTAAAAAAGCATCATGATATTAAAAGGTTAGTTGAAGCCAATGTTTATCAAATAGAAAGTGAGGTAGTTCATGATTAAAGTTTTAAATCCCGGTTTTTATACCACTATTCAAGATTTTGGGCGCATGGGTTTTCAGGAATTTGGTGTGCCTTATTCAGGTGTTATGGATAGAACAGCTGCAGCTTTAGCCAATGCTTTATTGGGAAATGACAAAAATGAGGCTGTTTTAGAAATGGTCATGACAGGCGCCAAGCTTTATTTTAAGGTAAAAACTTATATTGTTATTTCTGGCGCAAATATGTCACCAAATTTAAATAATGTAGCTATACTGTTAAATAAAATAATATTAGTGCAGCCTAATGATGTCTTGTCTTTTGGAAAGTTAAATAATGGCTTTAGATGCTATTTGGGCGTTTTAGGTGGTTTTAAGACAGAGATTGTCATGAAAAGTAAAAGTATGTATCCTAACATAACAAAGCAGGGCATGCTTTTTAAAAATGACGAATTAGTGATTGAAGAAGCCTCAACTATCAATAAACAACAGTATGCATCTATTAGGTTTGACAGCACATATATTAAATCGAAGGAAATGAAGGTTTTTAAAGGACCGGAATTTGAGTTTCTTACTAAAAAACAACAAAGCGAACTGTTTTTAAAAGAGTTTACAGTTTCAAAGGACAATAACCGGATGGCCTACCAGTTCGTGGAAATCCTTCAAAATAATTTAAAACCGATTATTACTTCAGCAGTTCTTCCTGGTACTGTTCAATTAACACCTTCAGGAAAACTTATCGTTTTAATGCGTGATTGCCAAACCACGGGAGGATATCCAAGAGTGCTACAGCTTGAGTCTTCTGCAATTGATCTGTTAGCCCAAAAGATTACAGGAAATACCGTTGGTTTTAAGCTTAATTCTTAATCTTAAGTTAAGGTTTAGAAGCATAGGGAAAGTATTCTTTAGATTTACAACAGACTTTTAAAATTCCAACCATGATAAAAAGAGTAACGCTGTTTTTTGTGTTTTTAATTTTGGCCTTAAGTTGCAATAAAAAAGGTGAAGATGCAAATGTGATCATAAATAAATCGATTGAAGTTAGTGGAGGCGAACTTTTTAAAAACTCAATTATTGCATTTGATTTTAGAGATAAACATTATACAGCAATTAGGAATAACGGTAAATTTCAATATGAAAGACTATTTAATGATTCTTTAAATGTTATTAAAGATGTTTTGAATAACAAAGGTTTTCAGCGGTTAATTAATAATAATGTTTATGAAGTTACTGATGATAAAGAACGTGCTTACAGCAGTTCGGTAAATTCTGTACACTATTTTTCGGTGTTACCTTATGGTCTAAACAATGCTGCGGTTAATAAAGCATATTTGGAAAAAGTAGAAATTAAAGCAGGAAATTACTATAAAATAAAGGTTACTTTTAATCAAAATGGGGGAGGTGAAGATTTTGATGATGAATTTATATATTGGATAAATACTGCGAATTTTAAAGTGGATTATTTAGCTTACTCCTATAATGAAAATGATGGTAAAGGATTTCGTTTTCGGGAAGCTTATAACGAGCGTTATATAAACGGTATCCGTTTTGTAGATTATAATAATTACAAACCCAAGAATAATAAAGTTGCCTTAGAAAGTATAGATGTACTATTTAAACAAAATGATTTGGAATTACTTTCAAAAATTGAACTAGAAAACGTAATGGTTAATGTTGTCTCTAATCAATAGACAAAAGACTGCTCGAAATATCATTTCCATTGATTGTAACTATATATAGATTTCCATTATTATCATCATCTATCTGATTATATGTATCATTTTCAAGTATCTTATTAACAAAATTTGGAATGGTATTACTATGTCCAACCACTAAAATAGTCTTGCCTCTGGTATTGTTTAAAAAGGAAGGAATATCCATGGTCTTTGGATCGTAAATTGTCAGTTCAAGCTTATTTTTAATGGCAGTTGGTGTTGCTGTTTCTTTGGTTCGATTAAAATTGGTTGAATAAACAGCATCAAATTTTATGTTTTTAAATATCTCATTCCAATGTTCGGCGCGTTGTTTTCCAATTTCAATAAGATGCGGATTGTCATTCAAAGAATCGCTTCTGTCCTTCTCGGCATGTCGAATAAAATAGTAGGTAGAGGTAATCAAATCATCAGATTCAGTAACCAGTATTTTATTTTTATTAATACATGAAATAACGAGAGGAAAGCAAAGAATAATAAACCAAATGTTTTTCATAAATCTTAAATTAAATATTTGGGTTACCCATTTAGTTCTCAAAATAGTTGTATATGGGCATTTTATTTGCTCTTAAAAACCACCCTCTTTGACGATGGAGATGTTTTAAAGGCTCTGCCATTTGCATTTTTTGGTTTTGCCCATCTAAAACTTTTTAAGATGAGTAAATATATAAAATTAACACATGTGTATTACAAATGTGACTATCACATTGGTAAGTACAGTAGGATTAGATGAGGATATGAGTAAACGATATGTGAAATATCAAGAACATCATGAATGACCCTTTTGGTCTAATCTGAAAATCAAAGCCTCCGTTTTTAACGGAGGTTGTTTGCTTTGTAAATTATATTCAAATCCAAATAAGATGAGAATATTAAAAGAGCTTGATAGACAGTTATTTAAAGACCGGTTTGCCTGTAAAGAAGACTGTCATGGATTTTTAGCGGAACTAAAGTGGCAAACGGTTATAGTTGCAAACGCTGTGAGAGCAAGGTATATATAAAAAGGAAGCAACCTTTAAGTCGCAGATGTAGTAAATGTGGTTATGATGAATCCACGACTACAGGAACCTTATGTCATAAATTGAAATTTGGCATTGACAGGGCATTTGAGATGCTCTATGAAATTACCACCCGTAAGAAAGGAGCAAATAGTATTTGGCTGGCCTAACATTTTTGGCGTAAATAAAAAGACTTCTTGGTTGTTTCGCCAAAAAGCACCGTTGGCCATGAAAAGTAGTGAGCAATACCCTTTGGAAGCTGAAGTCCATGTTGATGAGCTCGAGATCGGGACACCTCAAGCAGGAGAACAAGGCAGAAGCAAGAGCGGCAAGAAAGTACGCACCGTTATTGCTTTTTAACATAGAGAAGGAAAATCAGGTAGGGGCTACGCCAAG
>CAXBHA010000116.1:0-6979 GCA_963974955.1 uncultured Yeosuana sp.
CGACTTAGCGTTCAATCAAATATTACCTAATTCACAAAACTTATAAATTTCTTTTTGAAATACTCTTTTTGAATATTTGTTATCGCCACAAATGATGATAAAGAAGAATATGATCGATTGAATAAATCAAACATTTTATCTACATAAGGCATTACTTCGGAAGTTTTTGTAAACTGTAAAGCTTTTAATTGATACCGCCGTTTTATTAACTCTTGTGCCTTTATGAAAAAATCTGGGTGTACATTTGAAAATGGAAACCTGCTTTCTGAATAAGATTTTTCAATGGCATAACCCGCTGCTTCATAATGTTTTGAGTAATATGGATAGTTGTACCAAGTAATCATAGGAGCTATAGTTTCAAACCCTTCTGTTATCACCCCTACTTTATCTAAATTCGAAAATCCAACAGGACCTTCAGTATATTCTAGATTATTCTCCTTCCCAATTTGTTCAACTTTCTCTAAAAGAGCCTTCGACACATCCAAATCATCTATAAAATCAAACCATCCAAAACGCATTTTTTTCTGATTTTGGTTTTTTACTTCCAACCAATTAATTATGGCAGCGACCCGACCTACGATTTTATTGTTTTTAAATGCCAAAAAAAAACGTGCATCAGCATCATTGAATACGGGATTTTCTTTTTTATTAAATGTTTGAATTTCCTGACCAATAACAGGGGGAACCCAAAAGTTAGAGTCTTTATATAACTCAAAAGGAAACTTCACAAAAGATTTCAACTCTTTTTTAGTTTTCACTTCTTTTATTGTAATCATACTAAAATGAGATGTTGAAATGTTAATTAAACTTTTGTGTTTTTTGTTTATGCTTTTTGTTGTAATCTTCAATAACATCAGTTGTTTTCTTCTTTCCTCTTGATCTTCTTTTTCCTTCTTCTTTTGCCGATGTGCCATTATCACTGTTTTTATTTATTTTATCTTTATGAAAATCCAGTCTATACGAGGCCCCAAAATTCACACTAAAAACCGATGGTGTGTCTTTCGTGTTAAGAGTAACCGCACTATCTAATTGAAAATCTTTACCCCAAAGATAAGCGCCCCCAAACCTAAATAGATTGTCCGCATAGAAATCACTCTGTATTCCTTGGGTTTCACCAAAAACAACCCATTTCGGACTAAAGGAATGCGTTATAGTTACGATATATTGAAAATCTGATTGATTGGTTCCAATTCTATCTTTAATTAAATTTATTACAAACACCCAACCACCATTAAAGTTGTTCTGTGAAATAAGCATTATTTTAGGACTAAACCCTTCTATTCCTGGCGCTGTATAAGGATTATTCTTAGTATCATAGTTAGCGCCTGCATAGACTGAAATAGCTGGAATTAAGGAGCTCCATTTAAACTTATGATTCGCTTTCCAACTGTATAAGTTTGGTTTTTCGTTTTCAGAATTTTTATAGGGGTCATAAATTAAATACTTAGCCCCTAGGGTTAGATTTTTAAAGTTTGAACGATTTTGATCAAAAGGAATACCTGAAAAATAAGTTTTAGTATCGTTTTGATAGGTTCCTTCGATATTAAATTCTAATTGTTCAAATAGAAAGCCGTACCGTGCAGCAAAATCTACCCCAAAACCAGAAACATCGGTTTTTAACATAGGTGTTCGTTTTTCACTTAAATAATACGGACCAATTTCAAACTGGGCCACTTTAGTCCCGACCGAAAAGGCACTTCGTGATACACCTGGTCTGTTGGAATTGATAACATCTGTATACTGGCTATAAAGATTTGTAGAGATTAATGCTAATAATAGATAAATGGTAGATTTGATAAGTTTCATAATAAAGGTTTTGGATTTTGATAGAAATATAAAATCGTATGGCAAGTCATTTTTTTTGTGTTAAAGGGTTTTCAAATATAGAGATTTTATAGTTTTTTTATCATTTTTACTTCTTTTTTAAACACATAGAATTGTATTTTTGCAAAAAACATATTTTTATGTTGCAATTTGCATCGGTCACAGGGTTGTTAAGAGCGTTACTGATTATTTTAGTTATTTATTATGTAATTAAGGTTTTAGCTAGATTGTTTTCACCATTTCTTATAAAATTTGTTGCAAAAAAAACTGAAGAACGTTTTGGTGGTCAATTTGGAAACCAACAACGACAAGAACCTCCAAAAAAAGAAGGCGAGATAACAATTGATAAAATGCCTAAAACAAAATCTTCAAATAAAGATGTTGGGGATTATATTGATTACGAAGAAATTGATTAATTTTCACGATCATT
The DNA here is from genome assembly GCA_963974955.1 of uncultured Yeosuana sp. GTDB lineage: Bacteria > Bacteroidota > Bacteroidia > Flavobacteriales > Flavobacteriaceae > Yeosuana. The sequence goes on from CAXBHA010000116.1 coordinate 2,255, forward strand.
GGTTTTAAAACGATTTCATGCAATTTTCAATAAAAAAAGTAGTACCGCACCTGCTGGTTTTGGTAGGGTTCATAATTCTGTCTTTAGCATATTTTAGTCCAGTTCTAAAAGGGAAAAAGCTCTTTCAGAGTGATATCATGCAATATATAGGCATGTCCAAGCAACAAAATGATTTTCGGGCTGAAACAGGAAAAGAAACCTATTGGACCAATAGTGCCTTTGGAGGCATGCCTACCTATCAATTAGGGGCAAAATATACACATGATTATATTAAGTCTTTAGATTTAACTTTGCGATTCTTGCCTCGTCCTGCGGACTATTTATTTCTCTATTTATTGAGCTTTTATGTTTTATTATTAGTTTTAAAAGTCGATTTTAAATTGGCAGCCTTAGGAGCCATAGCTTTTGGCTTTTCTACTTATTTGATTATAATTCTTGGTGTAGGGCATAATAGTAAAGCACATGCCATTGCCTACATGCCTTTGGTGTTAAGTGGCATCATATTGACTTTTCAGGGAAAATATATTCTTGGATTTTTATTGACGACTATTGCCTTAGGGTTAGAGCTTGTAGCAAACCATTTCCAAATGACTTATTATTTATTTTTATTAGTTATTATTTTGGGAATAACCTTTTTAATTGATGCCTATAAAAAGAACGAATTACAAAGGTATTTCAAATCTGTTGCTGTTTTAATTCCAGCCGCCATACTTGCAACAAATATAATGGCCACACAGGAATATGTTAAGGAAAGTACACGCGGAAAAAGCGAGCTTACTATTAACCCCGATTTAACACCAAAGGAAATCTCCTCAGGATTAGATAGGGATTATATCACTCAATTTAGTTATGGTTTTTGGGAAACATTTAATTTGTATATCCCAAGGTTTATGGGTGGTGGTAATAGTGAACATGTTGGAAAAAATTCAGCAACGTATAAATTGACTGGTTCAGAAGTTTCTCCAACGTATTGGGGAGACCAGCCCATTGTAGAAGCACCAGCCTATATTGGTGCGGTTATTTTGTTTTTATTTGTCTTTGGGTTATTTATTGTTAAAGGGCGCATAAAATGGTGGTTGGTTGCAGGAACTATGTTCTCTTTATTGCTGTCTTATGGAAAGAATCTAGGATTTTTAACCAATTTTTTTATTGATTATGTCCCTCTTTACAATAAGTTTAGGGCAGTAACTTCTATTCAGGTAATTATGGAATTATGTATTCCTGTATTAGCAATATTAGGACTTTCAAAACTTTTTAGAAATTCAGAAAATAATAAAGAGCATCTAGATTCTTTAAAATATACTGTAATAATTACTGGAGGCATAGCCTTGTTATTTTTGTTGTTCAAATCGTCATTATTTGATTTTTCTAGCAGTAATGATGGATATTATCGTCAAAGTTATGGACAGGATTTTATAAATGCTATTAAAGAGGATCGTAAAAGCATGTTTGTTACAGATACAATGCGAACTTTGGTTTTAGTACTTCTCTCAGCAAGTACCATCTTCTTATTCCTGAAAAAGAAATTAAAACAAACTTGGGTGTTACTGTTATTTGGCAGTTTGATTTTGTTTGATATGGTGAGTGTTGATAAACGTTATGTGAATGATGACCATTTTGTATCGGCCATTAAAGTTAATAGGCCGTTTCAACCTAATGCGGCAGACAACGAGATTTTAAAAGACACATCCTTTTATAGAGTATTTGACTTAGTATCAGGACCTTCAAAACCATCTTATTTTCACAATTCTTTAAATGGGTATAATGCTGCCGAATTAAAGCGTTATAGTGAATTGTTTGATTTTTATATAGCAAAAAACAACATCAATGTACTTAATATGCTTAACACAAAGTATATTATTGCTCAAGATAAAGATGGAACCATTTTTACATATACAAATGAAGATGCCAATGGTGCTGCTTGGTTTGTGTCAGAATTAAAGATAGTTAAAACACCAAATGAAGAAATTGTAGCTTTAGATAGTTTGAATACAAAAAGAAAGGCTGTTATAAATACCAAATGGATTAATAAAGAAAACTATACATCAAAATATCTCGTTGATTCAACGGCAACTATGTCTTTGATAACGCATCAACCTAATTATCTAAAGTATAAGTCTAAGAATGATGATAAAGGGTTTGCTGTGTTTTCAGAAATTTACTATCCGCATGGATGGCACGCTTTTATTGATAGCAAACCTGTAAATCATAGCAATGTTGATTATGTGTTACGCGGCATGGAAATTCCTGCCGGAGAGCATGTTATTGAATTCAAATTTGAACCAAAAGTCGTTCAAACTGGAAGTAAGATTGCATTGGCAAGTTCAATATTAGTAGGATTGTTAGTTGTTATGGGAATTGTATTTGGTATAAGAAAAAAAGGACTGGACGGTGCGTAAAAAAGCGCTTATTATAACATATTATTGGCCACCTGCTGGAGGACCTGGTGTGCAGCGTTGGTTGAAATTTGTCAAATACCTCCCTGAATTTAATATAGAGCCTATTGTTTATATTCCAGAAAATCCTAATTATCCCATTATTGATGAATCGTTATTAAATGAAATTCCACAAAATTTAAAGATCTTAAGTTGCCCAATATCAGAGCCTTACAGATGGGCTCGTTTATTTTCAAAAAATAAATCAAGAACCATTAGCAAAGGCATTATTTCACATAAAAAAAAGCAGGGTATTTTGGAAAAACTACTGCTTTATGTAAGAGGAAACTTTTTTGTTCCTGATGCGCGAATAGGTTGGGTAAAGCCTTCTGTGATTTTTCTTTCAAATTATATTTCAAAAAATCCTATTGATGTCATTATTACAACGGGCCCCCCACATAGCTTACATTTGATAGGGCTGCAACTCAAAGAACAACTGGGAGTGAAGTGGATTGCCGATTTTAGAGATCCATGGACACGTATTGGGTATCATAAATTTTTGAGGCTAACCGAAAAATCAAAATTAAAACACAAAGCATTAGAAAGACAGGTGCTAACGAGTTCTGATCAGATTATTGTAACGAGTTATCAAACCAAGAACGAGTTTCAGAAAATAACGAATCAGCCGATAGAAGTTATCACAAATGGATACGATTTCGAACCTCAGACCAATGTTGATTTGGATACTAAATTTTCTATATCGCATATTGGGTCTTTGCTATCAGAACGAAACCCAACGGTTTTATGGCAGGTTTTAGGTGATTTAATTAAAGAAAACAAAGATTTTTCCAATGATTTCCAACTTAATTTTATAGGGTCGCTAAGTGATGATGTATTAGAATCTATTCAAAAACATAATTTAAGTAATCATATAAATAATGTTGGTTATGTTTCACATAAAGAGGCTATTATATTTCAAAAAAAATCTCAAATATTAATTTTGATTGAAATAGATTCCGAAGAAACAAAAGGGATTATACCTGGAAAATTATTTGAGTATATGGTTTCTAATAGACCTATCATTGCAATAGGCCCAAAGGATTCGGATGTAGAAATGATTATTAAAGAAACAAATTCCGGGCACTACTTTAATTATACCCAGTATAAAGCTCTAAAAAGTGTTCTGTTAAATCATTATAGAACATATCAAACTGGAATATTAAAATCTTATCCAGTTGGTTTACAAAAGTATAGTAGAAAGTCTTTAACAGAGCATTTAACTCAGCTTATTTAATAAAAAATAAATCGTCCTTACGAATGTATGAAGTAATCTGTTGATTGATTACTGAAAACTTACAGATTGCTTCGTTACTCACAATGATGTAAAATCACACTTTTTAGACAGTCTCTTTATTTCGCTTTATTGGTTTATTATTCACCCATGGCAGCCATTACAGCGGCCGACAGACGCTTGTATGTTCCGTTTTCTAGTCTGGCACGAATTGCTTCAAAAGCATCCAAAGTAATTTGAACATCCTCTAAAGTATGGGTTGCTGTTGGTATTAATCGCAATAAAATCAATCCTTTTGGTATTACAGGATATACCACGATTGAACAGAAAATACCAAAATTCTCTCTTAAATCTTTCACTAAGGCCATAGCCTCAGGTATACTGCCTTTTAAATAGACCGGCGTCACACAACTTTGTGTTGTCCCTATATCAAACCCTCTTTTTTTAAGTCCGTTTTGTAATGCATTTGTATTCTCCCAAAGTTTCTCTTTTAACTCTGGCATGGTTTTAAGCATTTCCAATCGCTTACGTGCCCCAACAACCAATTGCATTTGCAATGATTTTGCAAACATTTGTGAACGCAAATTGTATTTTAAATAATCAATAATTTCTTGATCTGCAGCTATAAACGCTCCAGTTCCGGCCATCGATTTTGCAAATGTCGCAAAATACACATCAATATCATCTTGCACTCCTTGTTCCTCACCTGTTCCAGCACCCGTTTTACCTTGAGTTCCAAAACCATGAGCATCATCAACTAAAAAGCGGAAATTATATTTTTTCTTTAAATCTGCTATTTCTTTCAATTTACCTTGCTCTCCACGCATTCCAAAAACACCTTCAGAAATAACTAATATGCCCCCACCAGTTTGCTCTGCCATTTTAGTGGCTCTATCAAGGTTTTTTTCTAAACTCTCTACGTCATTGTGTTTATAGGTAAAACGTTTTCCCATATGTAAACGCACGCCATCTATAATACACGCATGGGCATCCACGTCGTACACAATAATATCATGTTTATTTACTAAAGCATCAATGGTAGAGACCATGCCTTGATAT
>CAXBHA010000117.1:0-6971 GCA_963974955.1 uncultured Yeosuana sp.
TCTGAACAAATTTCATCTCATTTTCGGTTAAAAACAAAAAGTCAAGATGAGTTCATTAAAAACAAGTTCTTTGGTCATTTTATTATTTAGTAAAAAGGTCACGTCATTGCGAGGAACGAAGCAATCTCTTCAATAGTATTTCAAATTCTCAATAAGCAGATTACTTCGGTCATGCTTCCCTCGTAATGACGGAAACAAGATTATATACTTTCTTTTAAAATTTTATATACCAATTCTTTGGTTGCTTTTTGACCGTTTATTTTTTCTCGAACCACCTCAAACGACATTCTAAAATCGCAACCCGATTTATAATTACTGCACCCATAGGCTGTTTTTCCTTTTATTATGTGCCCTGTTTTGCATTTTGGACAACTCAGCGTTTCTAAAATAGGTTTTCCAACTTTCTTTTTAGGGTCAAAAACCAGCTTAAAATTGTCATCAAAACGAAGTAATCCTTCACCACTACCAAAATCAGTTTTAAACCCAGTTAAATTAACTGTAGATCCTTTTTGTAGCAGTCTTAAATACTGCTTTTCTGATATTTTTTTGCCACCATAACCAAATGGTAATACAAAATCACAACCAGATTTGTAAGCGCTGCAACCAAACGCCGATTTTCCTTTTATAAGATTTGCATTTTTACATTTTGGGCACAACTCAGCTAATAAACCCGCCGCTTTTATTAATTTATCTTTAGCTTCTCTTTTTTTAACAGTAGCTACATGCGATATGTTGGCGCGTGTAGTTTCACTTCGTACTTCGTATACCAATGCATCGACCATCTGTTTCATGTTATTGATAAACTCTGAAGCGGTAAAAGTGCCCTTTTCAATGTCTTTTAATTGCTTTTCCCAAGTCCCTGTTAACTCTGCAGATTTTAATAATTCATTTTGAATAATATCAATCAACTGAATGCCCGTTTGTGTTGGCAACACTTGTTTTTTATGTCTTATAATATACTTCCGCTTAAAAAGCGTTTCAATAATATTAGCACGTGTTGACGGACGGCCAATGCCATTATCTTTCATCAAATCTCGTAATTCGTCATCGTCCACTTGTTTACCCGCTGTTTCCATAGCACGTAATAACGACGCTTCCGTAAACTGATTGGGAGGTTTGGTTTCCTTTTCTAAAAACGACGGCTCGTGTGGTCCCTTCTCACCTTTGGTAAAAACAGGCAACAATTTATCACCACCTGTCACACTGAGCGCAGTCGAAGTGTCAAAAACAACGCGCCATCCTTTTTTTAAGATTTCCTTTCCAGTTGTTTTAAACGGAACGTCTGCTGCTTTACCAAGAACTGTGGTATTTGATACCGAACAATCCTCATAGAACACCCCAATAAAACGCCTCACAATAATATTGTACACTTGCTGTTGATTATACTGTAACCTCGTTTGCATTCCCGTTGGAATAATAGCATGGTGATCGGTGACTTTTTTATCATTAAAAACTTTCGAGGATTTTTTGATTTTCTTACCTAACAGCGGTTTTGTTAAATCGGAGTAATGAGTCAGTTCTTGAAGTATTCCTGATACTTTAGGGTACACATAGTTTGGCAAAAAGGTCGTATCTACTCTTGGATAGGTGACCACTTTTTGTTCATAAAGCGTCTGAACGATTTTAAGTGTTTCATCTGCCGAAAATCCAAATTTGTTGTTACAATATACCTGAAGGCCTGTTAAATCAAATAGTTTTGGGGCATATTCATTGCCTTTCTTTTTTTCAACAGACACGATTTCAAAATCACTTTCCTTGACTTTGTTAGCAAGTACTTCACCTTCTTCCTGCTTTAAAAAACGCCCCTCTTCATAACTAAACAACGTATCACGATACAAGGTCTGCAATTCCCAATACGGTTGTGGGTTAAAATTTTCAATCTCCTTAAATCGATTCACCACCATGGCTAAGGTTGGAGTTTGTACTCTACCAACTGACAATACTTGCTTATAACCACCGTGTTTTACCGTGTATAACCTGGTGGCATTCATACCCAACAACCAGTCGCCAATAGCTCTTGAAAACCCAGCATGGTATAAATTATCGTAATTTCTGGAAGGTTTTAAATTTTCAAAGCCTTCTTTTATCGCTTCGGTAGTTAGTGATGAAATCCATAAGCGCTTTACCTCGCCTTTATAACCTGCTTGATGCATCACCCAGCGTTGTATTAATTCACCTTCCTGACCCGCATCACCACAGTTAATCACAACATCAGCCTTATCAAACAGACTTTTTACAATCTTAAACTGTTTTTGAATGCCCGAATTAGCTACCACTTTAGTTTGAAACTTTTCGGGAAGCATGGGTAGATTATTCAAATCCCAACTTTTCCAATAGGATTTATAATCGTGAGGTTCCATGAGTGTACATAAATGCCCAAATGTGTACGTTACTGCATACCCATTCCCTTCATAATAGCCATCATGTTTGGTGTTAGCTCCTAAAACAGAAGCTATTTCGCGTGCTACACTGGGCTTTTCGGCAATACAGACCTTCACTTATTGTTATTTTGATTGAAGCTGCAAAATAGGGATTTTGTAATGGTTATTGACCTGAAATTATAAGGAGTTATTAACGGGTATGAAACCCAATTTTTTGAAATTCGTTTAATGTGTATGTGTATGGTTTCGTTGCGTGTTTTAAGCACCTAATTTAGCAAATACAAACCGAATAGAAAATCCGAGAGGATTTTCGAAAGTAAACTTGTACTAGCAATTAATTTTATACTGTGTTGTACCACGTTATTCTTTGAGGCGATTATATTTTTTAAGGGTTTTAATCAGCAAATCGTGAGGTATTGCATATGATTTATTTCCACTAATCCCTTCCATTGTTTCTGCGGCAATCAAGGCATTGATAATTGCTTCCTCTACTGACTGCACTGTAGCTTCAAGCAAAGGATCAATCAAATCATTTGGTAAAACGTCAACATTTGAAAATTCATTTCTTTGAAAAGCAGTAGTATTAGCTGTGGAAAAGGCAATGAAAATATCCCCTGATGAATTTGTTCCATATCCTCCGGTTTTCCCAATTCCCAAAGGAACTCTCTGTGCAATTCGTTTTAACTGATGTGGAAGTAATGGAGCATCTGTAGCCACCACCACAATTATGGATCCATCTCCCTCTTTTCGATAAGATTGTGGCGCTAATTTCAAATCATTATTTAATGTGTCCAATAATTCTTGCCCAACTGGGACACCAGCAATTGTCAATGATTTTTTTCTTCCAAAATTTGCTTGGACCAAAACGCCAACTGTATATGTTGAATCCTTGACTTTAATGACTCTTGAAGAAGTTCCTGTTCCACCTTTAAAGCCTAAACACATCATTCCTGTTCCTCCACCAACATTACCTTCGGCAATCTTTCCGCTCGATGAATTTTTTATAGCTTCTAATACGTTCTCTTCTTTGATATGGAAGCCATATATGTCATTAAGGTATTTGTGTTAGTTATCATAATGGGCGTTTCCAAAAAACCTGATTCAGTAACCCAAGTTGTGCCTGTCATTTCTCCATTACCATTGAGACTATACCAATTGGCATAAACTGGACTGAACTTTTTGGCTTTTCCTCTCGGAAATATTGCGGTAACCCCAGTTCTTATAGGGCCTTTACCTACAATGTTTTCTCCATTTCCAGAAATAATAGTGCTATATCCGACTTCCACTCCTTTAACATCTGTAATAGCATTGAATTCTCCTGTTGTACCAACAAATGGAACTCCTAAATCTCTTGCTCTTGGTTTTTGTCCGTACGATTGGAAACAAATGAGCATTACTGTAAAAATTATAAATATTCTTTTCATATTGGTTGGTTTTTAATGTGATACAACTATTATGATATGAAATCGTTTTAATATTTCATATCAGCAGTTAAACGAAGTTATATTTTTTTCTGACAAAGTCAAGCATAAAAAAACCAAGACTTAATTTGAAAGTTTGCTTCGTCGTCCCGATAACTATCGGGACTCCCTCGCAATAACGCTTTTTTGCGTTAGGGGTTGCAGTGGAAAGCCCACAGTGAAGCATGGGCGAGGACTTGGAACGTAAAACCCGACCCGCAAGGGTAACGCCCATATTTACAATTTACCAGAATGCTTTACCGAATTCGCAATAACCGTGTTACCAATTTCGCAACTTATTCAATTCTTCTTGAGCGGCTAATTCTTCTTCTGATACAACCTTTAAAAACGACGGATGCTGCTCGATGGCAAATTCTATTTTAGTTACAATTTCTTCGTTAGTTTCGTTATCGTAATCAATCTCCAACGGTGCTTTAATTTCTATTGTTTGCAAAATGTTTTTCTTTTTTACCCGCAATCCCTTTTTATCAAATGAGCGCCTAAATCCATCAATGACAATTGGCACTACAACTGGTTTATAGCGTTTTATAATGTGTGCAGTCCCTTTTCTAATAGGTTTAAAAGGTGTCGTAGTCCCTTGTGGAAACGTAATGACCCAACCATCATCCAAGGCCCTACCAATACTCGAGATATCACTCATTTTAACTTGTCGGTTTACATCTTTCCCTTCCGCTCTCCACGTACGTTCAATACTTATAGAACCCACGTAAGCCAATATTTTTGGCAGCAAACCAGCTCTCATGGTTTCTTTTGCAGCTACATAATAGATGTTAAGTTTTGGATTCCATAAATAACCCACATTTTTGATGGAATCTACCCGACCACTTAAACTCGCATTAAACACATGAAACATGGCTACCACATCGGCAAAATAGGTTTGGTGGTTTGATATAAATAGCACATTAGTATCTGGCAAGTTTTTAATGATTTCGGACCCTTCAATTTGTAAGGCATTAAACCCTCTAAATCGCCTATGTGTAAGGACTCCAAGGATTCTAATTAACCATTTTTTTACAAACAGGATGTGTCCAAAAGGATTTCGTTTTAACAACGCCATAAGTCACTCTTCAATTAGTTAGTAGCTACAAATGTAATAAATCTATAAATTACAGCAGCTGTTTTAACAGGTCTTTAATCTCGCTCAAAATCATTGCAGTTGCACCCCATACGACATGACCATTCAACTTAAATGCAGGAACCTCAGCATCAACTTTATAAGACGTAGATACTTTTCTGGTGGTTACAGACAGCTCGTCAAAAAAATGGCTTAAAGGCACTTCGATAATGGCCTCGACCTCGTCCTCTTGCATAATAAATTTAGGAGTTACTTTTAAAATCCCTAGAAATGGCTGGACATAAAAATTACTTGGCGGTATGTAAACTTCAGTTAATTGTCGCAAAACTTCTACCTGTTGAACAGGCACACCAATTTCCTCGTACGTTTCCCGTAAGGCAGCTGCTTTTAGAGAATAATCTTGCGTTTCAATTTTACCTCCTGGAAACCCTACCTGTGCAGAATGTACGCCATTATAGGTTTTTCTAAGAATTAAAACTAATGTGGTTTGATGCTGAATATTTGGGTAAAACAATGCCAATACACCTGCTTTCCTTGCGTTTTTAATGGCTTCTTTTTGCATATTTAAAAGCTCTAATCGAAATGGTGGCGACATTTTAAACTGAGATGCTTGGGCTGGGAGCGGTATATTTTTTATTTTTGAAATCGATAATAAAAATTCATCAAAATTCATTTTATGAGACTTATTTTGCTAATGTGTTTGTGTTTTGTACTTCTGAATTGTGAAGATAAACAATCCAACAAGAAAAAAAAGACAGAAACCAAACAATCAACTATAGAAAAACAAGAAAAGGTTGTAGATAGCATTGGCGATGATAAAAAACCGTTTCCAGTTTTAAACGGACTTCAAAGTGCTATGGATTTCTTTTTGGAATACGACAAACATCATAAAGAAAATAAAGTACGCATTACTACCGATTTTGGTACTATTGACTTGTTATTGTTTAATGAAACCAAATTTCACAGAGCCAATTTTATATACTTAACAAAACGAGGGTATTTTAATGGTACTCAATTTTATAGAGTCATCAATAATTTCATAATCCAAGGTGGAAATAGCGACGATAAAAAAACAGCAAAAAAGCGAGCTAGTATAGGTAAATACTTGTTACCCACAGATACAAACAGAGGGTACACCCATGAACGCGGTGTTATATCAATGCCTAGTGGTGAGATTGACAATCCTTATAAATTAGCGTCTCCTTTTCAGTTTTTTATTATACAACAACAGGGAGGTTCGCATTTTTTAGATGGCGATTATACCGTTTTTGGAAAAGTCATTGCTGGTATGGATGTGGTTGATAAAATAGCTGCGGTGAAAACAGACGACTCCGATTGGCCACTTCACAATGTGTATATTAGAAAGGTTGAGATTATTAATTAATCTTTATAAATTGTTGGTAATCCAATTTTAAATTTCACGGCTAATATTCTTATTAAAATAACTATTCCTCCAGAAAACAGAAAAACCAAATTTTCATCCAAAGGCAGCGTTCTTAACAAAAAGTACGTGATTCCTCCAATAATACAGGCCGTAGCGTAAATCTCCTTTCTAAAAATCACCGGTATTTCATTACATAAAATATCACGTATTACCCCACCAAATGAAGCAGTAATGGTTCCCAAAGCAATACTTATTATTGGGTGCAGGCCTGCACTAACCCCTTTTTCAATACCAATAAGTGTATATAATCCTATACCAATCGTATCAAAAAGGAATAGAGATGTTCTTAAATAATTGATGTAATTTCTAAATACTATTGCAAAAACACCTGACCCTAAAATAACATACGTATAGGTTATATCCTGCATCCAACTAACTGGCATTTGTCCAATTAGAATATCTCTAAGCGTACCTCCACCAACGGCAGTTACAAAACCAATAATAAGAATTCCAAATAAATCCATTTTCTTATTAATTGCAACAAGAACCCCTGAAATTGCAAAAGCGACGGTACCTAAAATATCAATCGTGTAAAACATGCTCCAAAATTAAATTAACCCGTTGGGTGTCATTCAAATTTTTCATCATTA
>CAXBHA010000118.1:0-6947 GCA_963974955.1 uncultured Yeosuana sp.
ATCATTTTTTCAATATCACGTTTTACAGCCATTTTGATTGCTTTGGCGAAGGCTTTAAAAATAGCTTCGATTTTGTGATGTTCATTAGTGCCTTCTGCTTTGATATTTAAGTTGCATTTTGCACCATCGGTAAACGATTTAAAGAAATGGTAAAACATCTCTGTCGGCATTTTCCCGACCATCTCACGTTTAAAATCTGCTTCCCAAACCAACCAATTCCGTCCACCGAAATCAATGGCAGCCTGAGCGTAGCAATCGTCCATTGGCAAACAAAATCCGTAGCGTTCAATCCCTAATTTATTTCCTAAAACTGAATGAAATAATTCACCTAATGCGATTGCTGTATCTTCAATGGTATGATGTTCATCAACTTTTAAATCGCCCTCAACCTTAATGGTTAAATCAAGTTGTCCATGACGGGCAATTTGGTCCAACATATGGTCAAAGAAAGCAATCCCTGTATTTATTTTACTTTTTCCAGTACCATCAAGATTCAATTGAATCGCAATTTTAGTTTCATTGGTGTTCCGTATAATACCGCCGCTTCTATTGTCCGCTTTTAAAAACGCATAAATTTTTTGCCAATCATTGGTTTCTAAAGCAATATAATCATTTAAATCGTCTCGCTTTACTGTTATTTCATTAACACCTAAGTGTGTTTTATCATTAATATAAATACCTTTTGTTCCTAAGTTTTTAGCTAATTCCATATCGGTAAGCCGGTCACCAATGACGAAAGAATTTTCCAAATCATAGTCCTCAGAAAAATAGTCTGTGAGTAAGCCTGTATTTGGTTTTCGTGTTGGTGCATTATCTCTGGCAAAAGTTCTGTCTATTAATTGCTCACTAAACACAATCCCTTCAGCTTCAAAACATTTAATTATGAAATTATGAACTGGCCAAAAGGTATTTTCTGGATAAATTTCTGTTCCTAATCCATCTTGATTCGTTACCATGACTAACTCATAATCCAATTCCTTTACAATTTTACCTAGGTATTGAAATACATTTGGATAAAACTGAAGCTTATCAAATGAATCAATCTGTTCATCTGCAGGTTCTTTTATAATGGTTCCGTCACGATCTATAAACAATACTTTTTTCATATTCTATGTCAATTGAAGTTTATGTAATACTTCTAGTAATCTTTTATTTTCAATAGGTGTTCCTACCGTAATCCGCAAACAATTTTCGCAGCCCTGTTGTGTGGTTCTGTTTCTAACAACAATGCCTTTACCGATCAATTGATCATAGCGCTTATTGGCATCATCAACTTTAATTAATATAAAATTTGCGTCAGACGGATATATTTTGGATACAAAATCAATTGTTTTTAATTCCGTTATTAAACTATCTCGTTCGTTTAGAATATTGGCTATTTGACCCTTTGTCAAATTGTTGTTCTTAAGATTTTCAAATGCTTTTTGCTGCGTTAATTCACTAACATTATATGGGGGTTTTATGTTGTTCAACACAGTAATAATCTCCGAAGAAGCATAGCAAGTCCCTAAACGAATACCTGCCATTCCATAAGCTTTTGATAAGGTTTGTGTTACGATTAAATTAGGAAATTCTTCCAATCTATGCAACCAGCTTTGTTGTTCTGAAAAATCGATATAGGCTTCGTCAATAACAACGATACCATTAAATGTCTTTAACAGTTGTTCAATATCATTAGTTAAAAAACTATTTCCTGTTGGATTATTTGGTGAGCATAAAAACAATAGTTTAGTGTTTGAATTTGCAGAACTTATGATCTCATTAACGTTGGGCTGAAAAGTTTCAGATAATGGCACTTTAATAGTTTTAATAGCGTTTAAGTTTGCCAAAACTTCATACATACCATAGGTTGGTGGCAAAATAATAACATTATCTTTATTAGGCTCACAAAACATTCTGAAAATAAGATCTAAAACTTCATCACTGCCATTTCCTAAAAGGATATTTTGAGTTGGAATAGATTTGATTTCTGATAACAGTGTCTTTAGTTTATTTTGATGTGGATCTGGGTATCGATTCACCCCATTTTCAAACGGATTTTCATTCGCATCCAAAAACACCATATTAGCAGGAATCCCTTGAAATTCATCCCGTGCCGATGAATAGGGTTTTAATGCTTTAATTGTCGGTCTTATTAGTTTTTGAATATCCATTATTGTAAATCCTTTAAACGTATCGATACCGCATTTTTAAGGCTATTTAATCTTAGGGTTACCGCATTTTTATGTGCTTGTAAGCCTTCTGCTTCCGCCATTAGCTCAATGGTTTTTCCAATATTCAGCAACCCTTCTTTAGAGATTTTCTGAAACGTCATGCTTTTTAAAAAACTATCTAAATTCACCCCTGAATACGCTTTTGAAAATCCATTTGTTGGTAGCGTATGGTTAGTCCCAGAAGCATAGTCGCCTGCGCTTTCTGGAGTATAACCACCAATAAAAACAGAACCTGCATTTGTAATTCCATTTATATAAAAATCTTCATTCTTGGTGCAAATAATAAAGTGTTCTGGGCCATATTCATTAATTAAATCAAGTGCTAAGTCATCATTTTTTAATAAAATAAGTCTTGAATTAGCCATTGCTTTTTCAGCTATTGCCTGTCTTGGCAACACTTTTATTTGTTTGTCTATTTCTTTTGAAACAGCATCGATAATATTTTTAGAAGTTGTCACCAAGATAACTTGGCTATCGGTGCCATGTTCTGCCTGACTTAACAAATCTGAGGCGATATAAGCTGCATTTGCCGATTCATCAGCCACCACTAATAATTCACTCGGACCAGCAGGCATATCAATAGCAACACCATATTTGGTGGTTAATTGCTTGGCAACGGTTACAAACTGGTTTCCTGGACCAAAAATTTTATACACTTTAGGAATGGAATTCGTTCCAAATGTTAATCCGGCAATGGCCTGAATACCGCCTACTTTAACAATTTTTGATATACCACAAAGTTGGGCTGCAAACAAAATCTCTGAGGCAATAGTTCCCTCTTTATTTGGAGGTGTGCATAAAACAATCTCCATACATCCAGCAATTTGAGCTGGAACTGCCAACATTAAAACCGTTGAAAACAAAGGCGCCGTGCCTCCTGGAATATATAAACCAACTTTTTCAATAGGCCTTTTTTCTTGCCAACACCTCACGCCAGCCGTTGTTTCGATGGAAACTTTGGGTGTTTTTTGTGCCTTATGAAACGCTTCTATATTCCCTTTTGCTTGTTTAATGGCTTTTTTTAATTCTGGAGATACTTTTGCAACGGCAATTTTAATCTCTTCTTCAGTTACCAGATTATTTTCAAGTAAAATACCATCAAAATATGAGGTGTATTTTTTAATCGCCTCATCTCCTTTATGCATGACTTCATCAAAAATCTGATTCACTGTTGCTTCAATATCATCAACAGTTTGGGTGGGCCGTTTTAATATCCCTGACCAGTCTTTTTTATTTGGATTATCTATTATTTGCATATCATTTTCCTTAAATAACCATTTTTTCAATGGGGCACACCAAAATGCCCTGAGCACCTTTCTTTTTTAATTCATCTATAATGTCCCAGAATTCATTTTTGCTTATCACAGAATGTACTGAACTCCAGCCTGCTTGCGCTAAAGGCAGGACCGTCGGGCTTTTCATCCCTGGCAATACGTTTATGATTTCCTGTAATTTATCATTGGGAGCGTTTAATAAGACATATTTAGAATTTCTACCTTTTAAAACAGATTGGATCCTAAATTGTATTTTATCTAAAACAGCCTGTTTCTCTTTACTTAAAATCGGTGAAACCGCCAACACAGCTTCAGATTTCATAATAATCTCCACTTCCTTTAAATTGTTTTTAAAAAGTGTGCTTCCACTAGAAACAATATCGCATATAGCGTCGGCTAATCCAATATTTGGAGCAATTTCAACCGAACCACTAATAATGTGTAAATTCGCATTAATGCCATGTGTATCTAAATAACTTTGGATGGTATTTGGGTACGATGTAGCAATTCGTTTTCCTTCTAAATCTTGGAGACCGTTATACTTAACCGATTTTGGAATAGCTATAGATACTTTACATGCTGAAAAACCTAACTTTTCCGCAATGTTAATACCATTCCCTTTTTCTATTAATATGTTTTCCCCAATGATGGCGGCATCTACCACCCCATCTTTTAAATATTGAGGAATATCCCCGTTTCTTAAATAAAAAACTTCTAAGGGAAAATTTCTGGCAGACGCTTTTAACTGATCTTTTCCATTGTCAATAGAAATACCTATATCTTTAAGCATTTCCATGGATTCATCGTGTAAACGTCCAGCTTTTTGAACTGCAATTTTTAATTTGCTCATTATTTTACTGTTATGGGTTTGAAACAATCCAATAGGAATTAAAAAACCCGCTTGATTGGCTCAAACGGGTTTAAAAATATATGTTGAATTTATTCAATACATTTTCACTTCGCTTGAAGGCAAATTTGAAAATGATGGTGATGAAATTGAATACTATTCATGTGTTCTTTGTTCTTTTGACAAATATCTAAAATTAAAATGTATTAACCCAAATAAGAACTAAAAAAAGCCACACATTTGAACATTTGATATTTTTAAATGGATATCATTCTTTTATATTCAAAATTTCAACCAAAAAACCAATAAATTTAATTTGGTAAAATTTCAATGTATTATTGATTTCCTAAAATTATTGGCATTCCACTGTCTCCTGAACCAATAATAACGACTTTACTGTTTGGTGATTCGGCCAATTTTATGGTGGCTTCTATCCCTTTATCCTGTAAAATTTTATCAGTCAAAGAAGCACTTAAAATTCTGTTGGATTCAGCTTTACCTTTCGCGTCAATAATCACTTTCTCAGCTTCTTTGGCTGCCGTAACCAATCTAAATTCATATTCCAACGATTCTTGCTCTTGTTTTAATTTACGTTCAATAGCATCTTTAATAGTATTTGGCAATGTAACATCTCTTACCAATATTTCATTAAGCTGAACGTATTGTTTTTCTAGGATTTTCTTGGTTTCCAAATATATTTCATCTTGGATCGCATCACGTTTACTAGAATATAATTGTTCTGGAGTATATCTACCAACAACACTTCTTGCAGCACTACGGATGGCTGGTTGAATGACACGTTGTAAATAATTTTCACCAATGGATTGATGTAATTTCCCTAAATCATTATAAACTGGCAGATACCATGCAGAGGCATCTATTTGAATTTCCAACCCGTTTGATGATAATACTTTCATTTTTTCAAAAAGCTCTTGCTGACGTACCGAATAAACAATTACTTTATTCCACGGAGCAACAACATGAAATCCTTCTCCTAATGGTGGTTGGTCTGTAACCACACCCTTATCAAAAGTTTTATAAAGTACTCCAGCTTCACCAGAACCTATAGTTACAGCAGATTTTGCCAGTACAATAATAAGTATGATTGCAACTATAATTATTGGTATTCCAATTTTTGGTAATTTTTCCATTATCTATTTATTTAAATTAATCCGTTATATTTTCTTAAAAACCATTCCATCGTTAGGCTTAGCACTATTAGAAACAGTAAGTATTTCCAATCTATCAAAGATATGGTATTTTTATTTTCTTTTTGGATTGTTATGAACGTATTTTCGTTTATTAAATCATTTATTAATGAGTCTGTATGTTCAATAAAATAACTGTTTCCTGAACTACGGGCCGCAACTTGCTGCAGTTTGTTTATATTGGCATTTAAAAACTGTTGTTCCACATTATATTCTAAAATTTTAAAAGCGCCAATTTGAGAGATTTTTTCATTGGTAGCACTTACTGTAAACGTATATTCTGAAGGCGGTAAACGACTTAAATCCACCTGATACCTATTGTTTTTAAGAATAAAAGGAAACGTTTGCTCTTTATTAGTACTAGCGTCTTTTACCTTAATAGTAAGTGCTTCCCGATTATCAAAATTATAGTTTTTATCGAAAAATTCAGCTTTAATGATAATCCCATTGGCACCATTATAAAAGGACTCATACTCTAAATTTAGTCTGGATTTTGGCTTGCTTATAGCTAAATATTGAATTATTTTCCCAATAAAATCATCAAAATCTGTAAACGATTTGGTATTTAAAAAGCTTTGCGATCGCCATTTCCAAATATCTTCACCAAATAAAACAGCCTCTCGCCTTCCTCTTGTTTTATATGTTGCCAATAGCGGAATGGTTGTTGTGTTTGATCCTATCCTCTTATATAATAAGGTTTCATACGGAACTGAAAAGGAAATCATTCCAAAATTCGACTTCAATGGTGGAAATGATTCAAAATTTACATCATCGAGAATAAAAGGTGAATAACTGGTATTGATTAACGCTTGAATATCTTCTCTTTGATTCGTTATTTCCTGAGTGAAAAATGGATTAACTGCATTTAAAAAGTTTAAATCAGTATCGGTTCCAATTATAATGAATTTACTGATATTATTCGAATGTAATGATTCGATAACCGATTTAAATTTATTGTTTGGTTGATAGAGTATAACCAATTGAAAATCATTTTTTTGACTCAAATAGTTAGTGGGACTTAAAATAGACACACTGCGCTGTTCATTATTTTCAATACTCTTCTTTAATGATCCAATATCAGGATGCGGAAAATCACTAACAATAGCAACATTTGTTTTTTGGTCAATAACTTCAACAGCAAAAGATTTAGAGTTGTTTATTATGTTTTTTTCATTATCAATAGGAACAATGGTGGCCTTATACGTTGTAACACCTACCTTTTTTGCGGGTAATGTAAAATTGATAACTTTAGAATTGTTGCTTTTTGAAAGATGTAATGTTGAGGAATAAAGGATTGTTTTATCCGAAGATACTTCAAAACGAGACGTCACAGAATGATTTCCGTTATACACCACAATACATTCTACCGGAAAGTCATTTTTTAAAAACGCATATTTATTAACGT
>CAXBHA010000119.1:0-6886 GCA_963974955.1 uncultured Yeosuana sp.
CAATGTTTCTTTTTAAAACAAAAGGCGAAAGAATTAAAATTCCGTACTTCATTTTATTCTTTATTGTGGCCATGCTTATAAACAGTTACCAAATATTGCCAGCAACAATAACAAATAGTATTGTTTTAATGTCTAAAAGATTATTAGTGCTAACATTATTTCTTGTAGGTTCCTCAATTTCAATTAGCGATTTAAAGAAAACCGGTTCAAAACCCATCTTGTTAGCTTTAGCTTTATGGCTTTTTATCTCAACTTTTTCCTTGATTTATATAACATACTAAAGCAAGGGTTTATACCCCAAAAAGCCTGATAAAAAGAGTTAACTACTTTTTAAGTTCTAATTTTTCAGCAAAATAATCACAAAAGTCTTTCATTGTTGCAGTCATTTTTTCATCTTGAGTAGCTCTATTAAACGTATCGCTCATGGCTACCAATGTTTGATGAAAAAATACTTTCATCTCATCTACAGGCATGTCTTTGGTCCATAAATCTATTCGCAAGGTTTCTTGGGTTTTTGCATCCCAAACCGATAGCATCATGGCCTTGGCTTCTTCATTTGCAATACCACCATCTTGGGCAGTCCAATATAATTTCTCAGGAACCCTATTTTCATCAAGTTTCACATTAAGCTCAATTTTAGATTGTGTTTTAGACATTATTTTTTTGGTTTAAACTTTGACTTATTAAAAATTTCCTCAGAAGAGGTTTGGAGCATATCTCTTAGAGATATATCGTTGTTTTCCATATAGGATTTAACAATTTGCCAACCCGTATATTGCCCTAATCTGCTAGGAGATTCACTATCGATTTCTTCTAAATAAAATTTTGTGAAAGGAGCTGGGTTAATGAACCTGCTAGGTAATTTAGAGTCTGTACTAAACAATAATTCGCGTTCTACAAAGTACCGCCAAATATAGCTTTCGTTTGCACGGGCCCAATCTAATTGTTCTTGGGTGTAACTTATACGCTCCGCTTCTGTTTTAAATGGAATCACAACATCTTTAAAATACAATTGTTTTCCATAGAAAATCATTTCATCAAGTAAGGTGGTATTTTGTTTTTGATAGATATATTTTTTCGCATATTCACCTGCTAAATCAACTACAATTTGCTGTGGATTAAAATCTTGTCTAATATATTTCTGGATACCTAAATAAAACTCATGATCGCTTCCTAAATAATTATCAATAGAAATCAATGCAATAGTATCCGTTACAATTATTCTGTTTCGATAGTCAATGTATGATGTTGTGGTGATTACTCTTGGTGGTTTAAACTCAGGGAAATAATAAGTAATATGCTGAAACATCGATTGTATGTCGTGATGCATATTGTTGATTTCCGGAAAAACTTTTTCTACTTCATCAAACAACCTAATTTGTAATGTATCTCTCATTCTTGCCAACCAAAAAGAATCAGTATATTTTTCTGAAAACATAAAAGGATACTCCTTTTTAAGTGCCGGTAAATCTTTTAAGGAGGCTTTAGAAAATAATTTGTCAAATCTTTCAATGTTAACTTGCATGGGTATTTTTGCAATATCTTCTTCCAATTTGCTTTCATTCTTACATGAAACTACCAAGTATAACATACATAAAACCAATACTGTATTTTTCATATAAAAGTTAAACGGTCTAAATTTTTATTAATTGAGTGATTCCCTTATTTTTGCTTTGCAAATGTACTATTCTTTGATTTAAATTCATTTAAAATGCAAACAGAAAAAGTTGTCGGCCATATTGTTAATTGGTTAAAAGATTATGCCACAAAAGCGCATATGAAAGGTTTTGTAATTGGTGTTTCTGGTGGCATTGACTCCGCAGTTACTTCTGCGCTTTGCGCCAAAACAGGTTTGCCATTACTTTGTATAGAAATGCCAATTCATCAAGCACCGTCGCAAATTAGTAGAGCTTTAAACCATATTGATTGGTTAAAATATAATTTTGAAAAGGTTTACATGACCCAAGTAAACTTAACGCCAGTTTTTGATAGTTTAATAGCCGCTTTACCACCAGTTGCCAAGGAAGATGACAGATTTATGTCCTTGGCAAATACACGTGCTCGTTTGCGAATGACCACCCTTTATTATTTTGCCGCAATAAATAAATATTTAGTGGCTGGTACTGGTAATAAAGTGGAAGATTTTGGGGTTGGTTTTTACACAAAATACGGTGATGGGGGCGTTGATTTAAGCCCGATAGCCGATTTACTAAAAACAGACGTTTATATTATTGCAAACTATTTAGGCATAAATAAAGATATTATTGATGCAGCTCCCACCGACGGTCTTTGGGGTGATGATAGAACTGATGAAGATCAAATTGGAGCCTCTTACCCAGAGCTTGAATGGGCTATGGACATGGATAACCAAGGAAAAACAATAAATTCCTTTTCGGGAAGAGAACAAGAAGTATTTAAAATATTCAAACGTTACAACAGTGCCAATAAGCACAAAATGAACCCAATCCCCATTTGTGAAATTCCTAAGGATTTAATATAAAAATTGCTAAATTTTCAAAAAAATTATTATATTTACAAGTACAGTTATAACTTAATTATGTGCACTTTCCCTAAGCAATCATAATTTTAAAACCAACACCTAATGATTAAATTATTAATAGCAGATCACCACCCCATAATTAGAAAAGGGTTAGAACTTCTTTTTTCAGCTTCACCCAATATCAAAATTATTGGTAGCGTAGATGATGGTGAGGCCCTTATTGATTTTATAAAAAAAACGCCCGTTGATATTATTTTAACGGAAATCGATTTACCAAAACTTAATGGATTAACTGTTTTGAGAGTTTTAAAAGCTGAATTCCCTAATATAAAAACCATCATTTTTAGCGGTCAGCCTGAAGAGGTTTACGCTATTAATGCCATTAAGGCCGGTGCTTCTGGATATATTTCAAAATCTGTAAATATTATCACCATCAACGAAGCCATTTTAAAGGTTAATGACGGCGGCATCTATTTAAGCGAAGAGTTTAACAAGCAATTAAACCTGGGAAAAAAGATAACAAGATCGGGTTCTTTTTATAAAAAATTATCAACGCGTGAAGCCGAAGTTCTTAAACTATTATGTGTGGGACGGAAAAACAAAGAAGTTGCGAAAGAACTAAACGTTAATGAAAAAACAGTGAGTACTTACAAAGCAAGATTAATGAAAAAACTAAAAGTCAGCAATTTAATAGACTTGGTAAATCAGGCTAAACTTATGGAATCATAAGGCGCGATTTAATTTTCTGGAGAGCAGCATTTTTAAACCCGAATAATCTTTTACTTCCTCAAGTATGTTTTTATTGACATCGGCTTTGTTTTGTAGCGTTTTTTGTTGAAATTCTTTTACTTTTTGGTCAATTAAAAAGCATCTTAAACTCAAAATCGTTTCACTTACCAACTGTGCAACCCCATGAGATTTTCCTTTGGGATAAATATGCATACGCTCCCAGTCATCTAATGAATACCGTTCGTCTTCCATTAAAATAGTTGTGATTTCACTCGACATATCACCATCTACAGTATTGATAAAATTATTAAGCTGAAAGTCGGGATTTTGATTTAAGGTATCGATAATCGTGTAATACAGTGATTTAAATTGTGAGTTGGAAAATTCCATTTCATCCTCTTGAAGATCTAAAAAAACCTTCTCAAAAACCTTGGTTTTATTAATTACTGGCTCCAAAACCAAATGTCCTTTATCATTTTCCTTCAAAAGAAAGTCTTCAAAATTTTCGGTTTTATTTCCGTAAAGAAGTAACACTTCAATAATTTTTCTCTCCAAAACATATTGAACATCTACCTTTTTTACTGGCGGTTGATGTTTAATGACTTCAAAAGCCTTTTGTTCTGTTTTAAATGTCTTATTGGTTTCCTGAAAATCCTTTTTTTCAATCTGCGCCAAAGTACTAAACAACACTTCTTCACTAATATCCATTATTTTTGAACATTCTTGGATATAGATCTCTTTTTTAATTCTATCTGGAATTTTAGCGATACTATTTACAATATCTCTAATGGTTTCTGCCTTCTTAATTGGATCGTTTTTAGATTCTTCATACAACACAGACGCCTTAAACTGAATGAAATCCTTAGCATTTTCAGTAAGATACACTGATAGCTCTTCAAGTGTATTTTGCTTTGCAAAACTATCTGGATCCTCACCTTCGGGGAACGTACAGACTTTAACGTTCATGCCTTGTTCTAAAATAAGATCAATACCACGCAACGAAGCACGCATCCCTGCCGCATCGCCATCAAACAAAACAGTAATATTCTTCGTTAGTCTATTTATTAAGCGAATTTGCTCCGATGTTAATGCTGTACCAGAGGACGACACAACATTTTTAATACCCGTTTGATAAAACTGAATCACATCTGTATAGCCTTCAACCAAATAACACGTATCCTCCTTTGCAATACTTTGTTTGGCATGATAAATACCATAAAGCACTTTACTTTTATGATAAATATCGCTCTCTGGTGAATTTACATATTTAGCTGCTTTTTTATCATTACTAAGAATACGCCCACCAAAACCCAAGACACGACCACTCATGCTTTTAATAGGAAACATAATACGTCCTTTAAACCTGTCAAAACGTTTGTCTTCTTTTACAATGGTAAGTCCGGTTTTTTCTAAAAAATCCAATTTATAGCCTTGTTTTAAGGCTTCATCGGTAAAGGCCTGCCATTCATCAAGTGAATAGCCTAAATCGAACTTCTTAATGGTATCTTCTGTAAATCCACGTTCTTTAAAATAACTCAGCCCAATAGATTTTCCTTGATCTGTTTTATGTAGAATTTTTTGAAAATAAGTGTTGGCAAATTCACTTACCAAATACAAGCTTTCTCGCTCATCATTTTGTTCTTTTTGTTCATTTGTTTGTTGAGTTTCCTCAATTTCAATATGGTATTTTTTTGCCAGATACTTTATCGCTTCTGGATAGGTAAAATGTTCATGTTCCATTAAAAATGCCACTACATTTCCGCCTTTTCCACTACTAAAATCTTTCCATATTTGTTTTACTGGAGACACCATAAAACTGGGAGAACGCTCATCACTAAACGGACTCAAGCCTTTAAAGTTGCTCCCCGCTTTTTTTAACTGAACAAAATCGCCAATAACCTCCTCTACCCGGGCGGTTTCAAATACTTGGTCTATAGATGCTGGTGATATCAAATTAAAAAATTACACTAAATATTAATAGTTTGCATTGAAAATGTAAATGTAATATAAACTATTGAAAGTAAATAGAGCTTTATAGAATTGACTTTGTAAGAATTTTTAACTAATTTCGTTTAACATGTTAAGTGGTTATATTACTTCAAAAAGAACATAAATGCCTATCAAAGCAAAATTCATCCCGTTACTTATTTTGATTGCGTCTGCACTTGCCATCTACACAATTTTAGTCATTCAAGAATTTGACACAGCACTTCTAGACCTTTTTTTAAGATCAACAGGAATTGTTTCATTTTTGCTTTTTACTCTTAGTTTCGGAATATCTGCAATCCATTACGTATTTAAGGATCCGATTACAAAACGGATTCTAAGAAGAAGAAAAGCGTTTGGGCTAACCTTCGCAGGTTTTTTCGCTATTCACTTTTCGCTTATTGGAGTGAAATCAGTTATTTTAGGAGATCGTTTTAATGCAGATCCTAGCCTTGAGACTATCCTGGTTGTTTTTGCGGTTCTTATAATGTCCATCACCTCTATTCCTTCTGTAATCAAAAAATTGGGTGCGTCGAAATGGAAAGCCATCCACTTAATTTGTGGTTTCTATATCGCGCTTGGTCTTATAAAATTTTATATCATGTCTTTGAATAGAATCGATCATGCTTTACTGTTCCTAATAATTATGTTTTCGGTGCTCACCTTAAAACTTGTTATGCACATGCACCGGGCATACCTGAAAAGAAAAGGGGTGTATACAAAAAAATAATCCCATAAATACAGCATAGGCATTATATGCCTTAATTACTTCCTCATCGAAATATTGTTCTACAGTATTTACATAAAATCCACCTCATAACGCTCCTAAATTTCAAACAAATCTGTTTTAACCCTTCTCCTTTTTCTTTTGACATGACGGATTTTTGATATTTCAATGGAAAAAACCAAATGATACACCAACAATATGCTGTTATGCCTTTTCAATATATGCCAACTAATAACTTTTTATAAGCTATCAACTCAAAAACAGCGGATAATTATTTACTTTTTTTTTGGCAAAATAACATCGCCATGTGTAACTAAAGTTACATTTTACATCAACTTCAATTAGTACTTTTACGATATGTTATTTAAATATAAGTTTATATGGAAATTCCTGTAAAAATTAAACTATGTATAAACTATAAACCAGTTCAATAAAAAAACACAATTAAAATGAAAACAATTAAATATTTTTTAATAGCAATTATTGGAATAATTGCTATCAGCTGTTCAAATGATAATACAACTGACCCCACTGGAACACTTTCATTAAAATTGACTGATGCACCCATGCACTACGGTCAATTTATGACAGCAAGTGTTACCATTGATAAAATAGAAATTGGCAACAGTACCAATGCAAATTCTTTTGTTACGGTTATGAATACACAAATGAAATTTAACATGTTGGAATTGGTAAATGGTATTACAAAATCATTGGCAAGTACTCCTATTCCTGTTGGAGATTATGATATGGTTCGATTATATATTTCTGATACCCAAATGACTTTAAAAAATGGAACTTCATTTAACTATAATATGGGTCAAAATGGTTTCTCAGGAAATGGAATGGGTATGATGCAAAATGGTATTGCACTAAATAATGATTTAAGAAGTATTGATATTAAACTAGATAAAATACTTAATATTTCTACCGGCACTATGAAA
>CAXBHA010000120.1:0-6863 GCA_963974955.1 uncultured Yeosuana sp.
AAACTTGGTTTAGAATTTAGTAATCCTCATCATTTGTTTGGTGAGGATTTTTTTTTTGCCTTCCACCGAGCCAGCTTTCTGTAAATATTGCTTAACTAGCTATTATTGCATTATTCATTGGTTCGATTGTTAATGTTTTTAATGCCTCACCTGCGAATTTATATTCAGCCTCATTGTTGGTATTAGTTTTGGTTGTATTGTTTTTTGTTTTCTTCTATTTAAGAGACTTTGCTTTAAAAGCACAAGATAGAGTTATCAGGGCAGAAGAAGGGTTTAGATGTTATATTTTAACTGGTAAAACTTTAGACGAAAAATTGACCATGAGACAAATAATTGGATTACGTTTTGCCTCGGATGATGAGTTTAAAGGGCTTGCTTAAAAAGCCTTGGAAGAGAATTTATCTGAAAAAGAGATTGAATTGCAAATTAAAAATTGGAAAGCAGATAATTACAGGGTTTAATTAGATCTGAGTAATGACTAAAAAAAAGGCTACAATTTATTTATGGTCTTTCGTATAAAATAAAAGAATCATCAAATACTTTTTAATTGATTTTTAACTCTTATTTTTAGTGAAATAGAAGCTAAAATAAAATAAATAAGGGTTAAAACCCATAACATACTCCATTCAGGTAGGATTTCTATAAATGAGGCTTTCATTTGAGTTAACTTTACAAATCCATCAATTCCATGAGTGGAAGGTATTATTAGCGAAAGTATTTTATAAAATTCTGAAAATCCCTGAGCCGGAAATGACAATCCACTTAACATTAAAGATGGAATGGAGGTTAACACTATAAAAATTAAAGAATCTTCCCTTCTGTTGAAAAATGAACTGATTGCAATTCCTAAAAAAACAACAGAGAATACATATGGAATTATAAAAATATATATTGTTAAAATTGATGATCTGACTGGTATTGAAAATAAAGTATATACAATTCCAATTTGAATGGGTATTATTATTAGGAATAACAGCGTGTATAAAACTGCTTTTCCGAATAAAACTGGTATTGTTCCTCCTTTATGCAATATTCTCGGAAATTGTGTTTGCACTGAAAGGTCTTCATTTCTAGTTCCATTTATTAAACCAATTCCCATTAATAATACTAATTGAACAATTAATGCGGTTAGCATTGGAATTAAATAAGTAGCATATCCTCCAGAGATATTAAACAAACTATTAGAAATAGATTTAATTGGGGTATAATTTTTAATGGCTATTTTATGGGCTATTCCTTTTGACATGTCTTTTTTTATAATTATTCCAGCATTAAAATAGGTGTTTATTGTAGTAACAGTTCCTAATACTTTTTTATAAAATAACATATTGGAAGCATCAGAAAAAGTTGTAATAGTAACTTGTTTTCCACTTCTTATATTTTTCTCAAAATCTTTTGGAATAATAATTATTCCTCTTATTGCTTTTTCATAATAAGCAACTTTAGCTTCTTGTAAATCGCTGTAAGTTGAGTTTGTTTTTATTCCTTCACTTGAATTTAGCATAGCAATATAATCTCGACTTAGTTTTGAAGCATCTTGATTTACTACTCCTATGGGAACTTTTCGAAGGACTTGATTGGAATAAATGAATGTATAAGCAACAAGGATAATCATTGTGATTGATAAAAAAATTCCGATGATTGCCTTATCATTTTTAATAGCGTCCCATTCTGTACGAATTGTATTCCAAAATGAATTTTTTGTTCTGTGATATGACCTTGTAATCTTTTCCATAATTAAATTTGATGGTTAAATTCACCCTTTAAAATGAGTTTAGTCAATTTGTGCCAAGTTAAAATAATAGGCAATGTGCTAAGAAGTATTAATGCAATAATAGATTTAGAAGAGTAAAACACTGGAAATCCTTGTTGAGATTGTTCCATAAACAAATTAAAGAAATAGGTAAAAGGGAAAACTTGACTAATCCATTGCAAAATTTTTGCCATAGAAAAAACAGGAAATGTAATTCCAGAAAAAGATAAACTGATTGCCGCAAAACCTGAACCAATTGTTAATGCTTCTCTAAAACTATTACTTATTGCAATGAAAAGTAATCCAAAAGATTGGCTCGCAGTTATCAGTAAAAATAATCCGATCAATAATGCAGTTTTACTTCCGTTTAAAGGAAAATCCTGCCATATAAACATGCTATAATACATTATGAGTCCAACCAAAAAAAACCATAATGTATAAGGTAAAATTTTTCCTAAAACAATAGAACTTAATTTTCTGTTTGAAATTCGTAATAACTGGTTTCCTTTAGAGTATTTTAAATCGATTCCAAACGTATAAATTGTGGTTAATATGATTATTATTTGTAAATAATAGGAATAATTGGTATATGGATTTGACAACACATGATTTGATAAATTTACCGGTTGATAATTAACAATGGACTGTTGAAAAGGAATGCCTTTTAAAAGTTGTTTTTGAATAAATATTTTTGCTGAAATTGTTCCAATAACTTTGCTAAAAGCTTTAAATTCTAATCCGCCTGGTAATAAAACATTGCTGTTATATTGATTGACAATTGTTGCTTGTTTTCCACTTTTTAAATTAGCTTCAAAACTTTTTGGAATAGTAACCAATCCGTAAATTTTTCCTTGTCGGATTAAGGATTCTCCTTCTTGCAGATTAATTAATGTTTGACTAACCTGTAATTCAGGAGTTGCATCTAACTGAGAAATAACATTTCTTGAAACAGCTGAATTGTCTAAATCGATTATAGCAATTGGTAAATCGCGCGCAACCCCATTTTTTAACAAGCTAGTAAAAAACAGAAACGAAACAAATGGCAATATTACTGCAAAAAGTAGTATGGTTTTACTAGTTAATAATAAAGCTACTTCTCTTTTAGCTATGCGTAGCATTGGTTTCATATTATTTCTTAAATTGAGAACAATCAATTAAAATACTCATTCCTGGCCTTAGATTATCTTCTTTAACTACTGGAGACGCTCTAATTTCAAATGTTCTGATGTCGAAATCGCCTGTTGCTTTTGTCGCATTCCAAGTGGCATATTCACCTAATGGAGCAATGTAATACACTTTAAATTTTACTTTTTTATTTTCTAATGCAGGAATTGTAGCTTCAAATTGAGTGTCTTTTTTAAAGTTTGTTAAGTACGTTTCTTTTATATTAATAATTGAATAGCAGTTGGCTAAATTTACCAAATGCACAACTGGATAACCAGGGGCTATTAATTCGCCTTCTTCAGGTAAAAAGTCAATAACTTCTGCATCTATTGGTGAAATAATATTTCTTTCATTGCTATAATCCTCAACTTCACTTACAGCGCCATCGGCACGTTTCACCATAGCTTTTGCAGCAGCAATATCTTCTTTTCTTGCTCCATTTAAAGCCATTTGATACATGTTTTGAGCAGCAATTTGATCGCTCAATGCAGCTTGTTTTTTGGCAAAAACTTCATCTTTTTGTTGTTGAGAAATTAATCCGTCTTTAAATAAATTATCGATTCGTTCATAGGTTTTATTCATTACATCTGCTGCAGCTGTAGCTTTTTCAAAAACACTTTTTGCAGCTCTTATTTCTTCGGTTCTTGCACCATTTACAGCTTTATCTTTTTGTGCGTTGGCAGCTTCTTGAGCCGCTAAAGCCTGTTCCATTTTAGCTATAATTTCTGGACTTTCTAAGGTGGCCAATAATTGTCCTTTTTTTACGGAAGCGCCTTCATTAACCTCAAACGTTTTAATTCTGGTTGGAATTTTGGCTGATAAATAAATTTCTTTAGCTTCAATTCTTCCTTGTAATACAACTTGTTTTGGTTTAATTAAAAACCATACACCTGTTAATACTAAAATTGCAATTATTAGTACGCTGATAAGTGATTTTATTAATTTTGAATTTTTCATTTTTAATTTAGTTTTGGTTTAAAAATAGTTCTGTTTGTCCTGTTATAACCATTAATTCTCCATAGGCTGTATTGTAATCGTATAATGCTTGTAATTCATAAAACTGAATTTGTGAAAGTTTTAAGGTTGCATCTACTACTTCTAATGAAGTTCCAGTTCCTTCTTCAAATGCGCGGGAACGCATAAATTTTAATTTCTGTGCATAGGTTTCATTTAGAACAAGACTTTGGTATTGTTCAGATACTTTTTTAAGTGTGTTGAATAATTTTTCTGAATAGGTTTTAAGATTCAGTTTAGCTTGTGAATCGATTGCTTCAGCTTGATCTATTTTATATTTTGCAGCTTTTATTTTATGTTCTCTTTGTAAACCATCAAATAATACCCATTCAACTCCAACACCAACAAACCATTTTGTGTTTTTTGCAATTGCCAAATTATCTGTCCAAGGCACATAATATCCAAAAAAACCGATTTTCGGAAAGTAGTCACTTTTTTCAGCTCGAACACCAACTTGCGCCAAATTTTTATTATGTTCAATAGCTTTTAATTGATTGTTGTTTTTTAGTAAATCTATTTGAAATTCACTTAATGGTTTCACTAAAGTTGGCTTTAAAAAATTTGTGGAAAGACTTTCTATATTTCCTGTTCCTATTAAGTTTTCTAATGCGGTTGTAGCTAATTCCAAATCTTTTTGTGAACCTATTAGTTCGGTATTTGCATTTGATAATGCAACTTGCGCATTTAAAGTTTCCACTTCTGGAATCACGCCATTTTCAAAAAATTTATTTGCTTGGTTATAGTGTAATTGTACTGTGTTATAAACTTCTTGTCTTAATTTTTCTACAGCTTTAACTAATTTTAATCTATAATAAGTTTGAATGAGATTAATTGTATAGTCGTTGTCTTTAATTTGGTGATTGTTTTCAGCTAATTTATATTTTATTTTTGCTGCTTGGTTGGCATTATTTATTAAACCACCAGTAAATAGTGGCATTGATACATTTATAGTTGCAAACCCTAAATTTTTTTCTTGTAAGGTAAAATTCCAATCACCTAATAGTTGGGCTGGATTTGGGATATTTAAGAGTCCAGCTAACATATTCCTTTCTGTATTTAAGTCAAATTTAAGATCATTGTCAATTCTTAAATAGGTTCCAGAAGCGGTGATTTTGGGCAAATGTAATCCTTTTGAAGCTTTGTATTCTTCTAGATTTTGAGACACTTCAAAAGAAGAAGCTTTTAAATTTCCGTTTTTTGATAGCATTAAATTATGGGCGTCTTTTAATGAAATTACTTGAGCTTGGGCCATTGTTCCTATTAAAAAAAGCAGAATACAAAAGTTTCTGTTTTTCATCATAAAGCTATTTTTTGTTTTTAGGGCATTCATTCGTTTATTGTTTTAAAATTTTCATGATGCTTTGAGTTAAAAAAGAAAGATCTTCTTCCATTGATTCTTCTAACCCAAATATGTTTTTTCTTTTGAAATGGATATAGTCTATTGCATATATGAAAATGTGATAGTGAAGTTGAGAGAGGCTGATAGATTGAGATATTTCACCAGATTGAATTCCTGTATTTTTTAATTTCATCATTAAATTCAGGCTTTTTTCTTTTATCTCTTCTGGTAAAATAAAATTTTTGTTATGAAGTAATTGATAATAGAATTTTGAAGCAATAGGTTCATTTAAAAAATAGATAATTCTATTTCTTATAAATGAATTTATAAATGGCTCAATACTCTTATGGTTAAAACCTAAAAGGAATTCGAATTCGAGGTATAGTGAGTTTGCCTTATCAAAATACAATTCATTAATTAAGTCTTGTTTCCCTTTATAAATTCTGTATAAATAACCACCACTTACATTGGCGTTTTTAGCAATCATTGCAATAGTTGTAGATTCTGAACCATTTTCAGCAATGGTTTGCATGGTTGCTTTTTTAATTCTATTAATTTTATTAACATCTATTTTTCTTGCCATAACAAAATCAAATCATTTTGTGTACAAATATATGAATAAACATTCATTCATTCAATAAAAATATAGTAAATCAAAAAATATAAGGAAAAGTTTCAAACTTATAAGTTTACTTTTTTAGAAATATAAAATTTAAGGGCAATAAGAGGATGATTTGTTTTACTATTTTTTGAAATGTTCAATCTCTCAATATACTTCGTGATATCACAATTTTTTGAATCTCGGAAGTGCCTTCATAAATCTGGGTAATTTTTGCATCGCGCATCAAACGTTCTACATGATAATCTTTTACAAACCCATTGCCACCATGAATTTGGACTGCTTCAACAGTATGTTTCATAGCTATTTTTGAAGCGTATAATTTGGCCACCGCACTGGAGATATCGTAGTTATTTCCTTGGTCTTTATCCCATGCAGCTTGCATAACCAAATGACGAGCTGCGGAAATATCGGTGTACATATCTGCCAATTTAAAGGCAATAGCCTGATGATTTGAAATTTCGGTTCCAAAAGCTTTTCGTTCTTTGGAGTATTTACGTGCCAGTTCATAGGCGCCTTGGGCTATTCCCAACGCTTGCGAAGCAATACCAATACGTCCTCCGGATAAGGTTTTCATGGCAAATCTAAAGCCAAAACCGTCATCACCTATACGATTTTCCTTTGGCACTTTAACATCATTAAATTGTAATGTATGCGTATCACTACCACGAATTCCTAATTTGTTTTCTTTAGGGCCAATATGAAATCCTTCCATACTTTTTTCAACAATAAAGGCATTAATACCATGAGACCCTTTGTCTTTATCTGTTTGGGCTATCACTAAATACACATCTGCACGACCACCATTGGTAATCCAGTTTTTTGTGCCATTTATCAAATAATAATCTCCTTTATCAATGGCTGATGTTTTTTGCGATGTAGCATCACTTCCGGCTTCTGGTTCACTTAAGCAAAACGCTCCAACAAATTCACCGGTTGCTAATTTTGGTAGGTATTTTTGTTTTTGGGCGTCG
>CAXBHA010000121.1:0-6833 GCA_963974955.1 uncultured Yeosuana sp.
GTTTTAATTGGCAGACTGAAAGTCTGCTTCGTGAAATGACTCGTGAAATTCAAAACACAGCACACTATTAATTCGTGCATTCGTGGCTAAAACGTTTATAGAAATTAAAGTAACTGCAATAAAACTGCAGGGTTTTAACCTTTAACTTGAAAATAAAACCGAATTCAAAAGTTTGTTTGGTATTATTCGCCAGTCAATTATATCTTTGTCTGAGATACTTTAAAAATGATTTTACAACACAAAGGCATACCCATTTTTTATACCGATAAGGGAGAAGGTACACCAGTAGTTTTTCTTCATGGTTTTTTGGAAAATTCTTCCATGTGGAATGCGTTTATTCCAACGCTGTCAAAAACAAATAGAGTAATATGTATTGATCTATTAGGCCATGGTGAAACTGGTTGTTTAGGGTATGTTCACACGATGGAGTCCATGGCCGATGCCGTTAATGCCGTTATAAATCATTTAAAAATAAAACGATTAATTTTAATTGGGCATTCCATGGGTGGTTACGTTTCACTTGCCTTCGCAGAACAGTATCCAAAAAAAATACTTGGCCTTTGTTTAATGAATTCAACTGCTCAAGCCGACAGTGATGACCGTAAAATAAATAGAGATAGGGCCATTATAGCGGTTAAACAAAATTATAAAGCCTTTGTTAGAGTAGCGATCGTAAATTTATTCAGACCAAAAAACAGAAGAATCTTTTCTAAACAGATTGCGGTTATTAAACAAGATGCTTTAAAAATGCCAGTTCAAGGAATTATTGCAGCATTGGAAGGCATGAAAATCAGGAAAAACAGAGACATTTTATTTAAAGAAGCCACTTATAAAAAATTAATGATTATTAGTAAAAAAGATCCTGTTTTAGATTACGATTCTTTGGTTGAGCAAACCCTAAATTCAGATATAAAAATTGTTGAATTCTCTGATGGGCATATGAGTCATATTGAAAATAAAAGCTTATTCTTACAAAATATTATGTATTTCATCGAAAATATATAGCTTTTTGTCGTGTTTGTTAATTTATTTTCTATATTTATACCGTTCTAAATCTATAACTTATGGGAAAAATTACTCTCAATTCGCCACTTCTTCCACACATGTACTGCAGTGTTTTTGGGCATCATTATCAAGTCACTAAAAAAGTTACTTACCACGTTAAAGAATATACCTGTAAACATTGTAAAAAAGAATTGACCACAAACAGCAACGGAAACCTAACTGAGTTAACTCCTAAATTTAAAGAAATCAACGCTATTCTAGAACGTATTCATAACTCACGAGCAGAACGTTCAAAGAAGAAAATGATCACTTCGTCGATTTATTAAGAATTTACTAAAAAAGTACAAATCATATTAATAATTTAAGAGTCTCTAAGCAAATTAATTATTAAATATGAAAAACATCCATTGCAAGATGTTCGGTCATGATTATCGTGTATCAAGAAATGTCACCTATCATGTTAAGGAATATACATGTAAAACTTGCAAAAAACAATTAACTACAAACGGCAATGGCCACTTGATTGATCTTTCTCCAAAATTCAAAGAAATCAACGATGTATTGGAGCGTATTCATGACAAACGCAATAAAAAATTAACCAAGAACACACTATTTGAAAATTTATTGGTTTTTAAACACTAAAATTTTTCCAGCCTTGCGCTGTTATTGGAATTCTGCTTTCGGCTCTTGTAACTAAATGCATTCCCGATTGCTTTTCTTTTATGTGCCCTATTACCGTAAAATTTGGATTGGCCTTTATTTTTGGATAATCATCTTGTGATATTGTGAACAATAATTCATAATCTTCACCGCCATTTAAGGCAACCGTTGTACTATCTATATTAAATTCCTCACACGCCGAAATGACCAATGGGTCGAGTGGAATTTTGTCTTCATAAAGATCGCATCCTACGCCACTTTGTGTACATATATGCATAATTTCAGACGACAGTCCATCACTTATATCTATCATGGCCGATGGTTTTACTTTTAAATCTTTAAGCAATTTAATAATGTCTTGGCGGGCTTCTGGCTTTAGTTGTCGTTCTATAAGGTAGGAATAGGGCTCTAAATCTGGTTGACTATTAGGGTTTACTTTATACACTTCCTTTTCACGTTCAAGAATTTGCAATCCCATATAAGCTGCTCCTAAATCACCAGTCACAACAAGTAAATCATTTGGTTTTGCACCATTTCTATACACTTCATAATTTTTTTCTAAGGTCCCTATTGCCGTCACAGAAATGAACAAGCCAGTTACAGTTGATGTAGTATCGCCTCCAACAACATCAATTTTATACATGGAAGCTGCGGTTTCAATACCTGCATATAAGGCCTCTAACGCTTCTAAAGGAAACCTATTGGAGACTCCAATTGACACGGTAATTTGTGTTGCCAAGGCATTCATGGCAAAGACATCCGATAAATTTACAACAACCGCTTTATAACCTAAATGTTTTAATGGCATATAACTCAGATCAAAATGGACACCTTCAACGAGCAGGTCCGTAGTTACTACAATTTTTTTGTTTTTAAAATCCAAAACAGCTGCATCATCACCAATCCCTTTAACGGTTGATGGTTGGTTGATTTTGAAATTCTTGGTTAAATGATCTATCAAACCAAATTCACCCAGATCGCTTAATTGTGTTCGTTGTTGATTTTTATCTTCTATCATGCTGCAAAAATAAGAAGCTTATTTATATAAAGCCACATTCATCTAATTTTAAACCCCATTGTTCCAATGTACAATAGATACGATATCTGTGATGCAGATCAAATAGCATCATAATTAATGCATAAATTAAAAACTCCATAAGAAAAACCTATAAAATGATATACTAATATAATGTTAGAATGTATGTAAATCCATTACTTATATTGTATCTTTGTGTTCTATTTAGAAACCTTCTTAATAAAAAAAACAAGTTTATAGCCAGAAGGTTTCACGTGTTAATAAGAATAAACGGTTAAAAAACCTTTATAATAATTATGATTAAAGTTTCGGAAACAGCAAAGAAAAAAGTCATTGAACTTATGACTGATGAAGGCTACAGTCCTGGTACAGATTACGTGCGTGTAGGTGTGAAAAGCGGCGGTTGTTCTGGTTTATCTTACGATTTAAAGTTTGATAAAGAGAATCAAGAAGGCGATAAGGTTTTTGTTGATAATGATGTAAGAATTATAGTTGACAAAAAAAGTTTCTTATACTTAATAGGCACCACTCTTGAATATTCGGGAGGCCTTAATGGAACAGGATTTGTTTTTAACAACCCCAACGCAAACAGAACTTGTGGTTGCGGTGAATCTTTTTCTTTATAGTTATAAAGTAATAAAGTTAAAAAGTTAAAAGTTGATGGCTAAATTTAATTCTTTTGAAGAAATTATTTCATGGCAAAAAGCAAGAGAATTAAATTTCGATATCTATTATATAACAAACAATAAAGAGCCTTTTTCCAAAGATTTTGGGTTAAGAGATCAAATAAGAAGATCAAGTATTTCAGTAGCGTCAAATATTGCTGAAGGATTTGAGAGAGAAACAACAAAAGAATTTATCAGATTTTTATATATCGCTAAAGCTTCAGCTGGAGAGTTCCGCTCACAATTGTATTTGGCTTTTGATCTGAACTATATATCAATGGATGAATTTGAAAAATTAAAGTCAAAAGTAAATGAGGTTTCAAAGCTAATAAGCGGGTTGATAAAATATTTAAGCTCAACTTTATAACTTTATACTTTACAACATTGAACTTGTATGAACAAATATACTGAAGACGATTTAAGAGAAGAGCTTAAAACCAAGGAATATGAATATGGTTTTTATACTGATATACAATCAGACACGTTTCCTGTTGGTTTAAACGAAGATGTTGTAAGGGCTATTTCTCTAAAAAAAGAAGAACCGCAGTGGATGACCGACTGGCGGCTTGAATCGTTTCGTGCATGGGAAAAAATGATTGAACCCGAATGGGCCAATGTGCATTATAAAAAACCTGATTTTCAGGCAATATCTTATTATTCAGCACCAAACAGCAAACCAAAATATAACAGCCTCGATGAAGTTGACCCGGAATTACTGGCCACTTTTACAAAGCTTGGAATCTCTATCGATGAACAAAAAAAATTGAGTAATGTTGCCCTGGACGTCGTTGTTGATTCCGTTTCTGTTGCGACGACTTTTAAAAAGACTTTAGGAGAAAAAGGAATTATTTTCATGAGTATTTCTGAAGCAATTAAAGAGCATCCGGAATTGGTTAAGAAATACATTGGCAGTGTTGTTCCTCAAAAAGACAACTTCTATGCAGCTCTAAATAGTGCCGTATTTAGTGACGGGTCGTTTTGTTATATCCCAAAAGGCGTTCGCTGTCCAATGGAATTATCAACCTATTTTAGAATAAATCAAGCAGGAACCGGACAGTTTGAAAGAACACTTGTTATTGCCGATGAAGGTAGTTATGTAAGTTACCTTGAAGGTTGCACAGCACCAAGCAGGGACGAAAACCAATTGCATGCCGCCGTGGTAGAGCTTATTGCTTTAGATGATGCAGAAATTAAATATTCAACCGTACAAAACTGGTATCCAGGAAATGCTGAAGGAAAAGGGGGTGTTTTCAATTTTGTAACTAAGCGTGGATTGTGTGAGAAAAATGCAAAAATATCCTGGACACAGGTAGAAACTGGAAGTGCTATAACTTGGAAATATCCTTCTTGTGTATTAAAAGGCGATAATTCGGTAGGTGAGTTTTATTCCATAGCAGTAACCAACAATCATCAGCAAGCCGACACAGGCACCAAAATGATACATTTAGGCAAAAACACCAAATCGACTATTATTTCAAAAGGTATTTCAGCTGGAAAATCACAGAATAGTTACCGTGGATTGGTTAAAATTAGTCCAAATGCCGATAACGCCCGTAACTTTTCACAATGCGATAGTTTGTTAATGGGCAATGAATGCGGTGCACACACATTCCCATACATTGAAGCAAAAAATAAAACAGCACGAATAGAACACGAGGCAACAACCAGTAAAATTGGTGAAGACCAGATTTTTTATTGTAACCAACGTGGGATATCCACAGAAAAAGCGATTGCATTAATTGTAAATGGATTTAGTAAAGAAGTACTCAATAAACTTCCGATGGAGTTTGCTGTTGAAGCTCAAAAATTATTGGAAATAAGTTTAGAAGGTAGTGTAGGATAGTTTTTATGAAGCGAGCAATAATTATACTTACATCAATTGTTTTGTTATACAGCTGTAAAAATGAACAACAAAATAATGACAAATCTCAAAGTACTGAAGGCTCTGATAAAGTTGCTACACAAAATGATGGCTTGACCTTGTTAAAGGGAGAGTTTATTTATTATGCCGATGCAGCGGTTTTGAAAACAGAATCTGAAGTTTACGGTGTGGTAATCAATAAAAAAATGCATGAACTTAACAAACAAGTGCAACCCTATAAATCGCAAGTTACCGATATGGTTCCTGTTGAAATCAAAGGTAAAATAATACCAAAACCAGACAACGAAGAAGGTTGGCCATATCGAATAGAAATAAAAGAAATAGTACATATTTCAAAACCAAAGTTTGAAGATAATAACGAAAAATATTAGGCAAATAATAGTATGTTAAAAATTAAGGATTTACACGCAAGTGTTGAGGATAAATCAATTTTAAAAGGCATCAATCTGGAAATAAACCCAGGTGAAGTTCATGCCATTATGGGGCCAAATGGTTCTGGAAAAAGTACATTGGCATCGGTTATTGCAGGCAAAGAAGACTATGAGGTCACTAAAGGAGACATCTTTTTTGAAGGTCAAAATATTGACGAATTAGCAGCTGAAGAACGTGCCCATAAAGGTGTCTTTTTATCCTTTCAATATCCGGTTGAAATACCTGGCGTATCGGTAACAAATTTTATGAAAACAGCCATTAACGAAACACGCAAGGCGAAAGGGCTTGAAGATATGCCTGCCAAAGACATGTTAAAACTAATTCGCGAAAAAGCAGAGTTATTGGAAATCGATAGAAAGTTTTTATCACGCTCTCTCAACGAAGGCTTTTCCGGTGGTGAGAAAAAACGAAATGAAATTTTCCAGATGGCCATGCTTGAACCAAAATTAGCCATTCTTGATGAAACAGATTCTGGTCTTGATATAGATGCGCTACGTATAGTCGCCAATGGGGTTAACAAACTTAAAAGTAAAAATAATGCTGTATTGGTTATTACCCATTATCAGCGTTTGTTGGAGTATATTGTTCCAGACTTTGTGCATGTGCTATATAATGGTCGAATCGTTAAATCTGGCACCAAGGAACTGGCACACGAACTCGAGGAAAAAGGGTACGACTGGATTAAAGAAGAAGTGAACGCTTAAAAAAGTTTGCAGTATTCAGTCGCAGTTAGCAGTTTGCTCACGCTTAATTGAATACTCAAAATTAAAAATATTAACAGTCTATTCTCGGTTTTTTCGTTTACTGTGACTGTGACTGAAAACTGAACAAAATGGATTTAAAAGAAAAACTTATATCATCTTTTTGGGCCTTTGAAAATCATTTGGAAGAGGATTTTTATTTACATTCGTTAAGAACTGCAGCTATCAAGACTTTTGAAGAAAAAGGGTTCCCTACAAAAAAGGAAGAAGATTGGAAATACACCTCACTTAATAGCCTTTTAAAAAATGACTTTAGTGTATTCCCAAAACAAGAGAATACCATTGAATATAATGATGTAAAAAAATATTTTATTCATGATATTGATACCTATAAAATTGTATTTATAGACGGAAAATATTCCTCTCATCTTTCACAAACCACACACGATGGT
>CAXBHA010000122.1:0-6819 GCA_963974955.1 uncultured Yeosuana sp.
ATTCATGATTAAACCGGTAATTTCACTAATTGGACTGTACAACAACCCAAAGGCAATCAATCCAACATGAAAACTTGGTGTTTCCACACCAATAGCATTTGATAGTAATGGATTATTGATGAACAGCGATAAAATATAAAGCGTTAAACCTGTTAATAAAACAGAAGCAACTAAATTGAAAATGACATGTTTCTTTTTATAATGTCCAACCTCGTGTGCCAAAACAGCTACTATTTCTTCTTCCTCTAAATCATTTATTAAGGTATCATACAAGGTAACTCGTTTTTCACTTCCAAACCCAGAAAAATAAGCATTGGCTTTGGTGCTGCGCTTAGATCCATTAAGCACAAATATTTTGTTTAATTTAAAACCTACGGTTTTCGCGTAAGTCGAAATATTCTCGCGTAAACTACCTGCCTCCAAAGGCGTTTGCTTATTGAATAATGGTACAATTAATCGAGCATAAAACATGTTCATAAAAACCGTAAAAACCGTAACTAAAGCCCAAGCGTACAACCAAAACTGAGCACCACTTATTTGATAAAACCAAATAATAAGGGCTAAAATCCCGCCACCTACTACAATCATCATGACCCAACCTTTAAGTTTATCCAATAAAAATGTAGTTTTTGTGGTTTTATTAAAACCAAAACGTTCTTCAATTACAAAAGTTTTGTAATATGAAAATGGTGTGGTTAAAATATCACTACTAATCATAATAATACCAAAGAAAATTAAAGCTATAATAATTGAATTAGAGCTAAAATTTCTTGCAAGTGTATCTACAAATTCAAATCCATCCAAGAATAAAAACCCTAAGGTTAATACAATCGAAAATGTGGATGTTATAATTCCAAACTTATAATTGGTGGTTTTATAGTCCTGGGATTTTTTGTATTCCACTACATCATAAACATCTTTTAACACATTTGGTAAGTCGTCGTTATAATGCTTAGCATTTAATGCATCTAATATTTTATCAACAATAAAATTGATAACAATAATAGCTATGATGATGTAAAACAAGGTTGTTGATGTCATATTAATTTTTTTATATCATAGTGAGGCTTTTTAAAAGTCGTGGCAATCTGTTTATTCATAGCATTAATTCATGAGATTACTTCGTCGTGAAAAACTCCTCGTAATGACGGATTATATAAAATTTCGTTGTCTTTTAGCCTCAAAAACAAGAATTCCTGCAGCAACAGACACATTCATGGAGTCTATTTCGCCCTGCATTGGGATTATTATGTTTTGAGTTGAATTTTTTAACCATTCCTCACTTAAACCAGTGGCTTCAGTACCCACTATAATGGCACTTGGTTTTGTGAAATCTTGTGTGTAATATTTAACAGATGCCTGTAAGGCTGCGCAATAAATATGGATTTGATGATTTTTAAGAAATTCAATAATTTCAGAAGTTGTGCCCACTGCAATTCGATTAGTAAAAACACACCCTACACTAGAGCGAATAATGTTAGGGTTATATAAATCACTTTTAGGATTGGCTATGATAACCGCATCCGCCTTGGCAGCGTCAGCTGTTCTTAAAAGAGCACCAATATTCCCTGGTTTTTCAGGAGCCTCGGCGACCAATATCAAAGGGTTTTTCGTATTAAATACGATGCTTTCTAAATTATGTGATTTGCATTTCGCGATGGCAATTACGCCTTCTGTAGTATCTCTATAAGCTAATTTTTGAAAAACTTCTTTGGAGATCTCTATGAGTTCTAACGAAGAATCGATAAATGTTTTAATTTGAGATTCTGAAATCAATTCAGAATAAAACAAAACACTATCGATTGTATAATTACCTTTTATCGCAAGTGATAATTCGCGTTGTCCTTCAATTAAAAATAAACCGGTTTTTTTGCGTTCACGCGATTTATCTTTTAGCTGAACAAGCTGTTTTATAAACGGGTTTTGTATGCTTACTATTTGTTTGTTCATATTTGCTACAAAAGTAGATATTAAATACCTAATTTTAAATAAAAAGCGAGCCATTCGACTCGCTTTTTTGTTTAGCTAATGTTACTGATTTTTATGTTTTTCGGAATAGCGTTTCCAAAGTTCTGTTTGATGGGTTTCTAAACTTATTTGTCTACCATCAATAAACGCATATGTAATTTGATTGGTTCTCATATCTAGCGCATCGCCTTCACTTATAAATAAGGTTGCACTTTTTCCTTGAGTTAATGTGCCATAGTTGTCATTTATTCCTAAAATTTTTGCTGGGTTTAAAGTAATTAATTGCAGGGCTTGCTCTTTGGTTAATCCATGAGCAACTGTTGTTCCAGCATAAAAAGGAAGATTTCTTGAGTTCATGCGTTCCATATTTCCACTGGCTTCTAATGCAATTGTAATACCTTTATCTGTTAATAATTTTGCTGCTTTATAGGGTAAGTCATAATCATCGTCATCACTATTTGGTAATGAGTGAGCTCTCATTAATAATACAGCTACATTATTTTCTTTTAGAATATCGGCAACTTTATAAGCTTCTCTTGCACCAACAATAACTATGTTTTTTATCTCATTAACCTTTGAAAAATTAATAGCATCTAAAATTCCTTTCTCATCATCTACATGAATGTATAACTTTTTTGAATCATCAAACAAACCTCTTAAGGCCTCGAAAGGGAGATTTTTAATTACTTTCTCACCTTTGTTGTAGGCTTTGCTGTTATTAAAATAGTTTTGAATCTCGGTAATTTGCTCAAAATATTTGTCATTCGCTTTAAGCCCTTTGTCTTCACCTAGCCACCAACGTCCTCTAGTAAAACTGTTAGGCCAATTTAAATGTATGCCATCATCAACTTTTACTGTTGCATCTTCCCAGTTCCAAGCATCAAATTGCACAATGGATGACGTTCCAGAAATACGTCCACCCCGTGGAGTTATTTGGCCTAATAATACACCGTTGGGTCTCATTGTTTCTACTACCTTTGATTCAGCATTGTAAGCAATTAAACTTCTTATATGTGGGTTCCAGGTTCCCATTTCTTTCTCATCATCAGATGCACGTACGGCATCGATTTCTATTAATCCTAAAGTACTATTTGGTATTATAAAACCAGGATATATATGTTTATCATTTGCCTTTATAATTTTCATTCCAACTAAGTCGATTTTTACAACGTTACCATCAACGATGGATGCTATTTTTCCATCTTTTAAAATGATTAGACTGTTTTTGATAATGGTTCCATCACCAATATGGGCTGTTGCTCCAACAATGGCAATGTCTTGGGTCTGTTTGGCCGCAGGTGTTTGTTGCGCTACTACTATTAAAGAGCACAACATTGTGATATATGATATTATTTTTTTCATCTTAACAAGTAATTATATTTCGTTATCCATTGAATCACAATGCAATA
Source organism: uncultured Yeosuana sp. (assembly GCA_963974955.1). Taxonomy (GTDB): domain Bacteria; phylum Bacteroidota; class Bacteroidia; order Flavobacteriales; family Flavobacteriaceae; genus Yeosuana. The sequence continues at coordinate 3,378 of CAXBHA010000122.1, forward strand.
GTTCTTTTTCTTTCTTTTTTACAGGTTGGGTTTTTAGACCTTTATTTTTAGCCTGCAGCATCATATTTATGAGCTCGCTTTTTTCATTTTTAATTTGAGTACGCATCACTTCATCTCGTTTTAAATCAAAATAAGTAACTCCTTCAATGATTGTTTTTTCTGCTTTGGCATAAATGGATAGTGGGTTATCGGACCATAAAACTACATCTGCATCTTTTCCTACTTTGATACTTCCCACACGACTATCAATATGCAAAAGTTTTGCTGGATTGAGGGTTACAAATTTCCAAGCTTCTTCTTCACTCATACTACCATATTTTACAGTTTTACCAGCTTCCTGATTTAATCTGCGAGACATTTCTGCATTATCACTATTTATGGCCACTGTAACGCCTGCATTATGCATAATGGCGGCGTTATAAGGAATCGCATCATTTACCTCGTATTTATAGGCCCACCAATCACTAAACGTAGAGCCGCCAACACCATGCGCCACCATTTTATCAGCCACTTTATAACCTTCTAAAATATGTGTAAAAGTATTAAAGTTGAATTTATTGGCCACTTTCATAAGCATATTGATTTCACTTTGCACATATGAATGACAAGTAATAAAACGTTCTTTATTTAAAATTTCGGCTAAAACTTCTAGCTCTAAATTTTTTCTATAAGGTTTGCCGGTTTTTTTTAAGGCATTATATTCTTTAGCTCTGGTGAAATAATCTATATATAGCTGTTCAACACCCATTCTAGATTGAGGGAATCGTGTAAAACTGCTCCAGTTGGATTGTTTTACATTTTCGCCTAAAGCAAATTTGATAAACTTTGGTGTATTGGTATAAATGAGATTATCTGCAGATTCTCCCCATTTTAGCTTAATGATGGCTGATTGACCTCCAATAGGGTTCGCCGAACCATGAAGTACTTGAATAGAAGTAACACCACCAGCAAGATTTCTGTAAATATTAGTGTCCGTTTCATCAAGGACGTCTTCAATGCTTACTTCAGCTGATGAGTTTTGCCCACCTTCATTAACCGATGAAGTTGCAATATGTGAATGCTCATCAATAATACCGGCTGTTAAATGTTTTCCGGAAGCATCAACAATTGTTGCGCTTGTATCTGAAAGATCTTTGCCTATTTTTGCAATTTCACCGTTTTTTATTAAAACGTCAGTATTTACTAATATACCTTCCTTTTCATTAGTCCAAACGGTTGCGTTTTTAAATAAAACGGTTTCAGTTTTTGGTAATTCAGAAAAACCATATGCTTTATTTGGAAACGTAAAAGAAAAAAGGCTATCATTTTCTTTTTCAACTTTTTTATTCAATGTTTTTGATGTCTCATCGTCCACTTTTTTAGAAGGGGAAGCAAAAAATGGCAACTCACTCCCGTTTGGCATAATGGATTTTCCTTTAAGATTTTTATCGGCGTTTGCATAAGCACTGATCCTTATAAATTCTTGTTTTGTAGAATCAATGGTAGTCATGGAAATGTTAACCCAATCATTGTTATAACTTATTTTAGACCCTAAAGTTTTTTGATTACTAATTATTTCCAATTTAGGTTTACTTAATTCTCCTTTAATTGACATTTTGTAATCTTCACCATCCAAAGCAAATTCATAATCACCTCTAATATCAACATTGTTCATATCTTCAATAATGGTTTTGCTTCCCTGAACCCAATTTTCGTAAATAGTAGTCTTTTCATCAAAAATATCGCCAGATGTAATTAGAAAATTAGCCAGACTTCCATTTTTAAGTGAGCCGATTAAGTCTTGTTTACCAATAAGCTGTGCTGGAATACTTGTCAATGATTCTAAAGCTTTTTCTTTTGATAGTCCCGCTTGAATAGCTTTTAACAAATTAGCTTTAAACTCTTTTGGTGATTTTAAATCATGAGTTGTCAAAGCAAATATGATGTTGTTTTCTGCTAATATTTTAGGGTTTGATGGCTTTTGGTTCCACGCCCGCATATCGCTCAATGAAAGAGTGGAAGCTAAATATGTGTTTTCAACATCATAAGCATCTGGAAAATTTATTGGAAGGACAAGTTTTGCATTGGTAGCTTTAATATCATTAACCCGCTCATATTCATCACCACCACCAAGCATTACATATTGAATGCCAAAAGGATCTCCAACTTTATCTGCTCTCAAAATATTAGCTCTGCTACCGGCTTCAAAAAACTGGACCAGTGATTTATTTTTATTGAATGCTTCCAATGATAAATCTTTGGTTGGAATGTTGCCTTTTGCGTACCAATCAGCATCAATATAAAGTTGTTTTAATAAGGCAATACTACCCATAATGGATTGAGGATACGATTGTGATGATGTCGCACTTCTGCTAAAAGACAAATATTGCCCAGAGGTATCATCAATTATTCTATATTCATTTCCATTATCATTATTTAAGGCAATTAAGGTTCCGGTTCCTCTAACTACACCATCTTGAATGTGAGTGTTCACAACACCAAAACCCGCTTTAAGTAGTTCATTAGCCTCTTTTGAATCATATTTGAATTTGTCAATGGCTTTATTTTCTGGCATGACGTGGTCGTTCCAATAATAGCCTGTTCGTGTGGCATCGTACTGTGCTGTTCTGCTTCTTGAAGTAGAACGCTTCGGCTTTTCGACGCCAAAATCAGAATAAAGATCAATAAAAGAAGGATAAATACTTTTTCCTTTAATATCAATAACCACTGAGTTTTTAGGAATGAAAACAGACGTTCCGGAACCTACTATTTTACCATCTTTAATAAGTAGAGACCCACTTTCAATTACCTGAGTAGGGGTTATAAAAATCTTTGCATTTGTGATAGCGGTATAATTTGTATTATTCACGGTTACGCCATCATTTTTTGGAAAATAATCTTGTGCACTTAATGCCAAAGTGCATAAAACAGTAATTAATACCAAGTGTTTTTTTGTCATAAATTAAATTGTTTGAATTTAGTCTCTAAATATAAAACTTTATGCTAAAGTTATTGACTTATTGATTTTATTTTAACTTATTATAAAGAAGTGCTTTCAAAATAATTAACCAATAAAGCCACAACATAATTATAGCTTTCCATCCCTTTGTCTTGCTTGTTGGCCTTTAAAAAAGAACTATAGGTTATTTTAAAAAGAGGTTCCGCTGGATTCGCATAGTCTTCCCAAAAAAGTCGTATTTCCTTATAATTTTTTAAGATACCTTTATTAACGGTTTCCGAAAGAGAGTCAAATAAGGTTTCATCACGTCTATAGATTTCATTCAAACAAAAACGTAGAGCAAACGTATAACCTGAATATTTTACATAAATATCGTCATGATCAATAGCGGCCAAACACCCAATAAAATTGGCCTCGTTTTCGGCAGCATATCCTAACTGATGTGCAATTTCGTGAAGCGCAGTGGTAGGAAAAATATATTTTGGTATTAAGGCATCAACTTGC
>CAXBHA010000123.1:0-6815 GCA_963974955.1 uncultured Yeosuana sp.
ACTCCATTCTGAATGACAAAATTGGTATTATGAATGAATACGGACATTCAATTAAATTATAAAAAAAAATTGAAGGTGAGGCTAATTCAAAAGCCGGAAAATTCATTGTACCAGTAAAAATAAAGCGTGCAACTAATTGGTTCTTTAAAAAGAATTTGAAATATTAAAGGCTTCCGTATTTTTGGAAGCCTTTTTTGTGTCTATTTTTGTGAGGGATTCTTTTCTTGTTTTTTAGGCATGGGACCTCTAAGATGAATAACCAATCCGTTAAGAAAATTTCTTAAAATTTGGTCGCCACATTCCATATATTTTGGATGGTCTTCACTTCTAAATAATGCTCCTAGTTCACTTTTTGAAACCCTAAAGTCCACAAGGGCTAAAATCTTTACAATGTCATCATCCCTTAGTTTTAATGCCACCCGTAATTTTTTTAATATATCATTGTTTGTCATATCCCTAATTTATTTAATTGAAAGTAGTTGTTTTTTACAAAATTAGTTGAATACTCATTTAATTCTAGCGTTTTTATAATTTTTATGAATAACAAATATTGAATTTTAATCTTTAAAGATATTGAGATTGAAACATCTATCATAAAAAGCTGAAAATCAAATAGATAAATCTATATATTTTTATTTATTTCAAAATAGAACATTAGGTTTTAGATGCATTTTTTAAAATTTAAAAATAAATGCATGATGAAATAAATAAAAGCATCGATGAATTAACCCTGTGTTTTCGATAAGTTGCCCAATATCAACGATTACAAAAGTAGCCTTGTGTTGTAACTTTATAATGTAATTAATTAATCCATATCCCTTATGATTAATAGAGTAGAAAAACTAAGTCTTCTGTCGGAAATGATAGCTTTTGCTAAGTACGATAAGGATATAAAACGCATCGAATATAATTTTTTGTTGGGTGTTGCTAAGCAGTTGGATATTTCTCGCGAAGATTTTGACTACTTGATAGAAAATCCCATTAACTATATCCATCTAAAATCCCACAGTGAGCGTATTGTGCAATTTCATAGATTGGTGTTGTTAATGAATATAGAAAATACCAATGGTGAAAATAATTCATCGGGTGTTATTAAATTGTACAATTTTGGTCTTAGAATGGGACTAAGTCACGAATCGATTACCAAGGTGTTATATTTAATGGAAAGTTTTCCAAATAAAATTGTTCCACCTGATGTATTGATAGATATTTTTAAGACGCAATATAATTAGGAAGTTACTGCTAAGTTTAATAGTGTTAAACCATTTTTTTGGTTTATGATAAAAGCTAATCGTTTACTAAACGTTTAGCTTTTCAAGTTTATTCTGGTAGTTTTTAATCTCATCGCGCAGTTTGGCGGCCACGATAAAGTCCAACGCTTTGGCCGCTTGTTCCATGAGTTTTCGTTTATCGCGAATTTTATTTTCCAATTCTGGTTTACTTAAATAGGCACTTTCTGGTTCGGCCGCTTTTAGTGCTTCTAATTCGTAACTATACGAACTGACTGAATTTTTAGTAAGTGCATTATCCAAACTTTTATTTAAAGCAGTTGGTGTAATCTTATTTTTTGTGTTGTAGGCAATTTGTTTCTCACGTCTATAATTTGTTTCGTCAATGGTTTTTTGCATGCTGTTGGTTATTTTATCGGCATACATAATTGCTTTTCCCTTTAAATTTCGAGCTGCTCTTCCAACAGTTTGTGTTAATGAACGTGCCGACCTTAAAAATCCTTCTTTATCAGCATCTAAAATAGCCACTAAAGAGACTTCGGGTAAATCTAATCCTTCACGTAAAAGGTTAACCCCAACTAAGACATCAAATAGGCCTTTTCTTAAATCCTGCATAATTTCAACACGTTCCAACGTGTCAACATCGCTATGAATGTATCGACAACGTATTTGAATTCTATCCAAGTATTTAGTGAGTTCTTCTGCCATTCGTTTGGTAAGGGTCGTTACCAAGGTGCGCTCATCTTTTTCAACACGTATTTGAATTTCTTCAATCAAATCATCTATTTGATTTAAACTAGGACGTACTTCAATAACGGGATCCAATAATCCTGTTGGGCGAATCACTTGTTCTACATACACACCATCTGTTTTTTGCAATTCGTAATCTGCCGGTGTTGCACTTACATAAATAACTTGATTTTGAATAGCTTCAAATTCATCAAACTTTAACGGCCGGTTATCCATGGCAGCAGGCAATCTAAAACCATATTCCACTAAATTTTCCTTACGGCTTCGGTCGCCGCCATACATAGCATGCACTTGCGAAATGGTAACATGGCTTTCATCGACCACCATTAAATAATCTTCTGGAAAATAATCCAATAAACAGAATGGCCGTGTACCTGGAAGTCTTCCGTCAAGGTATCTTGAGTAATTTTCTATTCCCGAACAATACCCTAATTCCCGTATCATTTCTAAATCGAATTCGGTACGTTCTTTAAGTCGTTTTGCCTCTAAATGTTTTCCTGTTTCTTTGAAATAATCGTGTTGTTTAACTAAATCGTCCTGTATTTCCTTGATAGCATTTTGTAACACATCTGGTGAGGTTACAAACATATTGGCCGGATAAATGGTTAGCAAATCGTATTTTTCAATAACTTGATTGGTTTGAATATTGAAAGATTCCATGTCTTCAATTTCATCTCCAAAAAAATGAATTCTAAAAGCATCATCTGCATAACTTGGGAAAATATCGACGGTATCGCCTTTGATTCTAAAATTACCATGGTTAAATTCACCTTCGGTACGTGAATATAAACTTTGGACTAAGCGATGTAATAATTTGGTTCGCGAAATGACTTGATCCCGCTTTAGGGTAACCACATTTTTTTGAAATTCCACTGGATTTCCAATGCCATAAATACACGAAACAGAGGCAACAACCAATACATCTCTACGACCAGAAAGTAGGGAGGAGGTTGCGCTTAAACGCATCTTCTCAATTTCTTCATTAATGGACAAATCTTTTTCTATATAAACACCAGAAACAGGAATGTAAGCTTCTGGTTGGTAATAATCGTAATAGGACACAAAATACTCTACGGCATTATTTGGAAAAAATTGTTTGAATTCTGAATACAACTGAGCCGCCAAGGTTTTGTTATGAGCTAAAACAAGTGTTGGTTTTTGTACTTCTTGAATAACATTAGCCACCGTAAAGGTTTTGCCAGAACCTGTTACACCTAATAAGGTTTGGTATTTTTCGTTGGAATTGATACCATTTACAAGTTGAGAAATCGCTTGTGGCTGGTCTCCAGTTGGACTAAATTCGGATTCAATTTTAAATTGCATTTTGCAAAATTACGCAAAATATATATGTTATCGCTTTAAAGCAAAATGACCTTTTACATCAAAGTCAATGCCGTCCTTTTTAACTTTAGCGACAAACCAGTAATCATCAGACGGCATGTTTTCACCTCTAAAGGTTCCATCCCAACCAGGGGATGAAGAGGGCAATGTTTTAAGTAATTTTCCGTATCGATCGTAAATATATACTACGGTTCCGGGGAGTTGTTCGATGCCTACAATCTGCCATCTATCAAAATAACCATCATTATTGGGCGTCATAAATTTTGGTGTATCAATGACTATCACTTCTTTGGAAACATCTTGACAGCCATTGAGGTCTCTAATAGTAACGGTGTGAAGACCAAAAGTAACATTATCAAAAATATTCGATAGTTGTGGCTCTCCGTTATCCAAAATATAAACATAATTACCTATGCCGCTAATTTCGACCGTTATACTATTTGGATCCGCAAAATCGACCGTTGTAGTTAAATTTATGGTTGCTTCTTCAGATTCAATAACTGAAAAAGATTTCGTTTTTTGGCAACCAGTTGGTGTCGTAACAGTTACCCAATAATCTCCTACATCGGCCAATTGGAGTTCAATTTGCGATGTTGTTACTCCTGTTGACCATAAAAAGGTGTCTGCAGAATTACCTGTACTGGCACTAATGATTAAAGGTGTATTATTAACACATAAAGGGACTATGTTTCCTATATTAATGATGGGCAACGGATTTACAATGGCGCGAAATAATGTGGTGTTAAAACAACCTGTTGAATTGTTTTCCATTCTGGCATATATGATTTCACCATTATAGGCTGCATGTAAATATGGCAACACATTATCGCCATTGTCGGCGTCATTAAGATTGGTATAATATGTTACGTTAAAATCATTGGGATTTGCTGCTCCAATGACACTCATTTTTTGTTGAGATAGATCAAAAGCTACAAAGCCATCGTAATCGTCATCACAAGCTTCTAAATTGGGTGGTGCTGTTGCCACCGGGTTAGGATTTATTTGTAAATTAAATGATGGTGTTATGATACAGCCCGTATTAGGGTCTTCAATTCTAACAAAAAAGGTATTAAAGTTATTGGTATAATTGAACATATTTCCTAATGGATTTGAATTGTTTTGTGCCTCGCTTAAAGTACTATGATAACTAATCATTGCAGTATTGGGGTTGGTAACAATCATGTTATCAACTTGCGATAAATTATAGGTATTTGAAGTATTATCACAAATTTCGATAGTGCCAAGACTATTTGTTGGCGGTGGTGTATTAACAATTAAATCCAATGGAACAATGCTATAGCATCCCGTAAGAATATTGGTAACTTTAATATAAACAGTTTGAGGATTACCGATATTGTTATAATTGCTTGGATTCGGTATTTCTTTAGATACGTCTGCAACGTCGTCTTCGTTTTCAAAATAGGTTATTGTAAGGTCTGAGGTAATTCTATCTAAAAGTTGAAAATCTGCAGTGTTTAAATTAAAAGTTGTAATGCCATCATAATCGACATCACAAAGAATATAAGGATTGGACTGAGAAACGTCAGGTGCTGCAATAATATTAATACCTAATTCTTCAATGACATAACAAATTGAATTATCCCCTTCAATTCTCACATAAATAGTCTGTGGGTTTGTGGCATTGGTATATTGTAACGGAAGCGGGTTTGACCTGTCTTCTGCATTTTGTCTGGTTGAATAAAAACTGATATTTAAACCGTTGGTAGCCCCTTGTGAAATTTCTGTTATTTTTTCGTTTAAATCAAAAATATTTTTGCCATCATTACTAATATCATCGCACACTAAATAATCTCTAAACGCTACATTATACACAGGGATTGACGACACGATGATAGTAAATGTTGAATCACCATAACAAATAGGATCCAGAGTATTTTGAACTCTTACATATATGGTTTGAGGGCTGAAAATGTTTTGGTATAGGGTGTTTTTGTCTATGGGAATTGTATAATTTGAGTCTTCAAAATAGAACACCTCTTTTCCGGCCTGCCCATTTAATATTTCGATGTCTTTGTCAGATAATAAAAATTCTGCTTTGCCATCACCGTCCGTTTCGCATATTTCATAATCACTAATGGTTGGAAACACTGGAACCGTGCTAACAATAACATTAATAGTAGCGGTACTAAAGCAGCCAGAACTTGTGCTTGCTACTTTGGCAAAAACATCCTGTGTATTAGAATTATACGAGGTTGGATTTGTTATAGCATTAGTATTAGCTTCCAGGTCATTTATAGAGGTAAAAAAACTGATGTCCAAACCTATAGTGCTTGATACTATTTCTGGAATTTTACTTTCAAGATTAATGACTGAAAAACCATCTTGATCGGTGTCGCAAATAATAAATGGGCTAGGTTGTGAAATTGCAGGAGCAGGAACAACAGTAATATTGAATGAGTTCACTGTGTAACAACTAGAATCTATATTGACAATTCTTGCAAACAACGTTACAGTTCCAGAAATTGGATACAAGGGAGCTAATTCGTTCGTGTTATCTTCGGCGTCTTGTTGGGTTAAAAAATAAAAAACCTCAAAATTTAAGTTTCCTTGATTTACTTGTTCATCTAGTGAATGCAAATCGACGTTCACTACGCCATCCGTGTCGTCGTCACAATATGGTAGTGGATTTGCAGGATTGAATAATAGAATAGGATTTACCAATAGTTTAATTTCACCCTGTTCTGAACACGTGCCATTACTAATATTAATGTATAAGGGTGTTGAACTTGTTGCCGTAAATGGAATACCTGGATCTAAAGCATTTGCCGTATTGTTATTAATTAAATCTGTTTGATTTTCATAATAAGTAACCGTTATATTAGGTAATTCATTAGCAATGTGAGTGGTAATTAAATTGAGGAAAAAATCTGCAATTCCATCATTTGCTGCATCGTCACACAATGCATAATCCTCGATATTTGTACCGGTTAGTAACAAATTGGTATGAACTTCAATGGGTACAATTGTTGGACAGCCAGTGGAGTTATCTTCAACCCGAATAAAAACCGTTTGAACCTCTGGAGTTGTATTAAAGAAGTTGGCAGGATCGGCAATAGGATTGCTTCCTGCTTCAGCATCATCATGAGTTAAATAAAACGAAGTCGATACGCCAGTTAAACCATTTAATACATTTGGAATAACTTGCGTTAGGTCAAAACTAGCAAAAGTGTCATGGTCTGTATCACAGGCATCAATATATTGTATATCGCGAATTACTATGGGACTATTTGTAACAATAACATCAAGCGTAGTTATATTAAAACAGCTTGTAAGTGTATTAGTTATTCTAACAAAAAAGGATTGGGAATTGGGAGAAGAACTATTTACATAAGGCGATATGATTGGATTTACACCAGAAAGCGCATCAGTTTGATTGAAATGATAAGATACTGCTAAATTTGCTTGTCCACCGGTTATTTCGCTATCCTTTACAGTAAAATTTATATCGGTTATTCCATTGGGAGTCAAATCATT
>CAXBHA010000124.1:0-6793 GCA_963974955.1 uncultured Yeosuana sp.
CTTTCGGGTGTGTGGGTTCGATTCCCACCTTGAGTACGAAAATTACTTCAAATTTCAACAAAACCCTATAAACACTACGTTTATAGGGTTTTTTAATTTTACATATTCTCAAATAAACCCCTTTAATTTCAAATAAAAGGTGAGTGATTCGGTGAGTACTTTTGTATTTAAATTTACTCACCGAATTAGCTATAATTTACTGTTAAACAAATACTTATATTTTTAAAGTAAATTATTTTTTTCTATATTTAACCGTCAAAAAAAGTACTCACCTATGCAAAATACATTTTCAATACTTTTCTACCCAAAACAAAGTGATGTAGATAAAGAAGGTAAATCCCCTATCTATATGAGAATCACTGTGAATGGCAAGCGAAGTGAAGTAAGTATTCAACGGAAAATAGAAGTTTCTAACTGGAATTTAAAAGCTGGAAAGGTTAGGGGAACGACTTCAGATGTAAAGAATCTTAACAGATTCATGGATTCCATCAAAAGTAAAATATACTGCAAAAAACGGCAGGACAATACCACCCGCAACGGAAAAAAGTGAGCATGGTCAAATTATCAATAACCTATTGTATAGTATTAGTTTAAAGTCGTAATTGACATGGTCCAAATTATCCGCCTTTTATGGTTCTTGCCATCCGCCCTATCTAATATTAAGGCCTCACACACTAAATATCAGTCTATAGCCTTACTTTAATTTTAATTTAGTCAGCTTATAAGTTGACTAAATGTTTGTATATATCAGGTTAAAACCTTACGTTTGTATCTAATATGTCAGTCTAAAGCCTTACATTATGAACAAGAAGAGATTACAATTAGAACAATTAGATCGAAAATTAAGAGGATTTAATACAGCTGCCCAAGTAACACCACCACCAACAGGTTGGCTCAAAGCGGTAAGAGTGTCTTTAGGTATGTCTTTACAGCAATTGGCAGATAAGTTATCCATTACAAAACAGAGCGTACAAGAGGTTGAAAAAAGAGAAAAAGAAGGAAATATAACCCTTAGAACCTTAAAAGATACTGCCAGTGCGCTTGATATGCAATTGGTGTACGGTTTCGTGCCTAAAGACGGTACGTTAGACGATTTAATAGAGCGAAAAGCCAAAGAATTGGCCATACGCATTGTATCAAGAACGTCCAACACAATGAAACTCGAAGATCAGGAAAACTCTAAACAGCGTATTAAAAAAGCTATTGAGGAGCGTACTACCATTATTAAAAATGACATGCCAAAAATGCTATGGGATTAAATTTGGAGTACATAGATGGGCAAACCCCAATTGATGAAGAAGAAAAAGAGGGACTACTCATAGAAACCATATCCACTAAAGGCGAACTGGATGAGTTCGAACAACTCAATATCGAAGAAGCCTTACAGTGGATATTTGGTAAAAAGTTCAAACCGCAACAGGTATTCACAGAGAAATTTATTTGCGATTTACATAAGCGAATGTATGGCAATGTGTGGGCGTGGGCTGGAACATTCAGAAAAACAGAGAAAAACATAGGGGTAAAGAGTTATCAAATCCCAATGGAATTAAAAGGACTTTGTGACGATGGGTTGTTTTGGATAGGGAACAAAACCTACCCACCAGAAGAAATAGCTATTCGATTTAAACATCGCTTGGTAAGTATACACTGTTTCCCTAATGGAAATGGGAGACATAGTAGGTTAATGGCTGATATTATTATAGAAAAACTATTTGGCAAAGAACCTTTTTCTTGGGGTGCAGCAAATCTCTCTAAAGATAGCGATACACGTAAGGCTTATTTAAAGGCTGTAAAACAAGCTGATAATAATGAATATCAACCCTTATTGGACTTTGCAATATCTTAATTTCCCAATTTCCCTACATCCTCACTTTCTTCTGTTAACTACAAAAAACGGCAGAACAATACCACCCTCGACGGAAAAAAGTGAGCATGGTTAAATTATCAATAACTCCTTGTATAGTATTACTTTAAAGTCATTAATGACATGGCCCAAATTATTCACTTTTAATGGTTCCCGTCGTCCGTCCCATCCAATATATATAACAAATATACTTCTTAGTCATAAAAAAAAGAGGTGAAAAACACCTGTTACATTCTGGTTTCCAAAACTACCTTTCGACTCCCTTTCAGTTCTTTGATCTCAAGCATCAACTTTTCATTATCCCCTAAGACAAATTTTGGCAGAACATACACAAATCGTTTGGAATGTTGGTCTTTAATGGCATCCGGCATTTCGTGTTTGTAAATTACATCTTGTTCTAACCTTTGATAAGACGCCTTCCGTTTATTGTTGGTTATTTCGGTTCGATTTGTGCCAGCGATTTCGGTTTCATAGTGCCAGGCATTTCGGTTCAAACTGTGCCATTTTTGCCTGTGTGTTAAAAACCCATAACGGTTCGATTTGTGCCACTTTGAAAGATCAAGCATAATTACCTTGTCGCCCAAAACGAGCGATATGGGTACACCAAACCAAGAACATAGCCTGGCAAGTCCTATGTTCTGAAAACTGGTTTTCATTTCTTCGATGGCTTGGTATTGTACTTTTTTCTTATCGGAATATTAAACTCTTTTTCAGCAATATCAACCATAGTAGAAAAGGCGATGGCTTTCATTTCAGCGTCTTTTAACTGATTTTCTAACTCCGCTATACGTTTTTTCATTTGAAGTACTTCAAAGTCTTCAATACCTTGTTTTTCAACTTTAGTTTTCTTTGCCATAATTGGAATATTTCCTGTAAAATTAGGTCTTCTGGTTTTAACAGAAGTGTCATAACCTAATTGTCGCATCCAACGAAGTAATTGACCATGTTCTTCGTTTTGACCTGTGTGTTTTTGCCAAATTTCCACTTTGGTGCAACCAGAATCTAATAGTTCCTGAATAATTTGATGTTTTTCTGAATCGGTAAAATAGTTATTCGGCTCTTGAATGATGATCTTACCTGCTCTTAATCCTGAAATTGATTTACTTTTTTTGTCCATTTTTACACGTTTTAGTGTAAACCTATTTCAGGACAAGACACTATTCTAGTTTCCAATAGATTTAAATATTTTATTTTCATTTCATCAGAAAGAAAAGATATCTCAATTAACTCCTTCCAAATAGGGATTGTTTTTTTTATTTGTTCTAGAATTATAGTTATTGTTTTTTCGTTGAGTTGTAGCCTTTCTTTGGCGTAATAGTCAATAAAATCAGTTGCTTTCAAATTACTTTTTTTTCCTTTCAAGGTGAGCGCTATGTCTTCATCGGGATTTTTAATAGCTATTGTAGAGTTTAGGAAATCATAAATGGGCGAGAGCGTTGTTTTACCATTTTTAGTAATTAAAGAAAAGTTTTTCAAGTGCATATCTTCATTTCCTGTTAGATAACAAAAAAGAATTCTTTTGAAAAAATCAGCCTTTTCAATAGCAGGAAATGTACAATAGTCGTCAAGAACCGGAATAAGTTTCTCCATTGTAAAACGGTATTTTGTATCTCTGGTATTTCCAGTTAATTGAGCAAAATCTTCTGTAGCCCATTTTTTTCCTTTACCATAGCGGTCAAAACGTTTGATAAAATAGGATAAACTACCATCTTTACCATAAAGCATTCCCTGAAAAGGAACTTCTAAACCAAATGCTTTCGCCATGCGCATGGTTACATCTTCGTTTTCTGGTAATTGTGGAAACAAATCATTTTGTGGCTTTATTATATATGTTCCAAATTGATCAACAATTTTAAATTCTTGATCCACTATAGAAACAGAAGCACTAAGCTTTGGTTGTACTCCTTGAATGGATAGTTTTTTAGCTCTATTAACGGCTTCTTGACGTAATTCTACTGCTGTATAAGGCAAATCGTTTAAGTGCGTTAATTTAGGAGCAATCATGCGTATTCCTTTTTCGCTATAGGTATTCGTACCGCATAATTCGTATGTAATGGGACATCTATTCATTTTCCAATGATTGAACTGTTACAGATCCTACTAAATCATGTCCTGTAGCAATAAGTTGAGAAAAATAATCTTTTTTGTCAATTTTGGCAATGCGTAGTAAGCCTTCTAGCATGACTCCTTCAGGCAATAATCCTTCGAAAAAAGGAGGAAAGGATTTGTAACTATATTTTTTATGGTTAGTGGGCATGGTTAAAGAAATCGCTTCACCCTCATAATTTTGATCATACTCAAAAATATAGTTGTCAGCGGTTATTTCTGTTAAAATTCCAGCTCTTTTTCCGTGAGTTAATATAATTGCTTGTCTCATAATTGTTTAGTTAATGGACTTTTGAACTCTACTTTAATATTGAGCACTTGAAGCACTGCAAATAGATTATTTAATCGCACCGTTTCTTTATTCTTTTCAATATCAAAAACAGTTGTTTTACCAACTCCTGCTAGATTGGCTAGTTCCAGTTGGGTAAGTCCTGCTTTTTTTCGATGGTCTTTTATAAAAGAACCTAAATCAAAATCATTCATATAATACTGTTTAAACGGTAAAAATACGCAATTTAAATAAAATAAGAGGCGTTTTTTGTATAAAATTACATTTTATTACTGTTATAACAGTAAATTAAGGAAGAGACATTAGTTTTTGTGAGTGAAAAGATAATAATACACTATGATTACTGCTAAAGCGGTAATTTTTTCAATTTAAATAGTGATTTATCAAACAAATAATCTATTATTCCCATTCGTATAACAATAGACCCCATTATTTGAGGTTTATTGAAACATAAAAGGTAATAGCAAAAGTACATACAGATGAAAAAATTTAAATCAAGACCAAATAGCTTTGCTAAAGTATTTGGAGGATTATGAACTTCTTTATTTTAATTTAAAGGCATTATAATCTAACAGACATAGCAAAACCAAAAAAAAAATTGTCAATAACCAAAATTCAATAAATTATATCAAATGGCACTGGAATTGTTAAAACATTGTTAAAAAGGGACTAATTCGGTGTCAGTGAAATTTTCACCCTCTGAAACACCCTTTAAAACCTCATAATTTTAAATTTAAATTAGTTCCGCCTTGAGTACAACTCGAACCCATAACCTTTTTTTAAGTTATGGTTTTTTTGTTTTTTAAAAAACTGCTAAATCTTCAAATAATTTCACATTGTAGTTCAATGACAAGTCAAGGGTGGCAGATATTATTCAATTTTATCTTAAAAATTAAAAAGCTGTCTTTTAAAAGATTTACTTGATTACTGAACAGGTAACTATTCTTTTCTATAAAATATGTAACTTAAAATGTTACAATCTTAATAGTTATAATAAATTGATTTCCTTAATAATTGCTTAAATTTATTATCAATTCAAATGGTTTAAGCTATGAAATATTTTCTTGTTCTCATATTTGTACTTCAACACTTTATTTTTTTCGGACAGAATCAATATAATATTGATTCAATTAATAAAGTATTGAGAGCTACAACAAATGACACGGTTAAAATAAAAATGCTCCAAAGAATTTTTGATAATTACTTATATAAAAAGCCAGATTCGGCGAAAATAGCTTTCGAGGAAATGCAGGGGATTTCGCAAAATAAAGGTTTCTATTGGGGATATTACCAGACTTATTTGTATAAATCTACTTATTTCTGGACAATTGGGAAAATAGATAGTGTTGTTACTTCTTTGAATTTGGCTTTGGAGTATGCAAGAGATATGAAAGACGATACTAAGATTAGTTATTGTTATATTAGGCTTGCAATGGCTCAATCTACTTTGGGAAACTATTCTGAAGCAAAAAAACTTACACTTAATGCATTAAATATAGCTAAAAAGAATAACGATTGGGAAGGCCTTTATTATGCATATTACCAACTTGGAAATACATTTTACTATGAAAATAATTTTGATGAAGCTTTGATCAATTATTTGAAAGTAGATTCAATTTTTCAACACCATGAAAGAAAGGAGCCTGCTTTAGCTGCTTCTTTATCAAATATTGGGAGTATTTTCATGGAATTTAAAAATTTTGATAAGGCAGTTTCATATTTTAATCAAAGTAAAAAGCTCTATCGAGAGATGAAGAGGGAAGAAGGGCAAGTATACATTGATTTTAATTTAGGTAAAGTTGAATTTAACAAAGGTAATCATAACAAAGCAATTACAATATTATTACCTGTACTAGAGTATTATAATAAAGTTGAGAGTAAGAATTATTTATCAGATATTTCTGGTTGGATAGGGGCGTCTTATCTTAAAACTCAAGAAATAAAAAAAGCTGAATTATATTATAGAAACTCAGCAAAATGGGCATTAGAAGTTAAAAATAAACTTCTTGAAGCGAATGCCCATATAGGTTTGGCTGAAGTTGCCCAATTAGAACAAAAACCTGACGAGGCCATTTTCAGTTTGACGAAAGCACAGTTATTGTATGAGGAAATGGGAATAAGCTACAACGGAGCACAAATCCTAAAAAATTTGGCCGCAGCATATTCCAGTAAAAAGAACTATAAACAAGCTTACAATTTTTCACAACAATACCAGAGCTTGATTGACAGCCTAACTAAAAAGGAGAATGCAAAAATTTTCCAAGATTTAGAAACCAAATACCAAACCGAAAAGAAGGAACAGAAGATCGTTTTGTTAACTTCTCAAAATGAATTAGTTGAACAACAGAAAAAAAACCAGCGCAATTTGCTTTTGGCTGGTTTGGGCTTAACCTCATTAACCGGACTCTTTTTCTTCTTTTTATATCGCAATCGCCAAAAAATCAATAAAAAATTAAAGGAAATTGATAATTTGAAATCCAATTTCTTTGCGAACATTTCCCATGAATTCCGCACACCCTTAACACTTATTTCTG
>CAXBHA010000125.1:0-6781 GCA_963974955.1 uncultured Yeosuana sp.
TAGGAGAATAACTGGAATCTATATGGGCCACGAGTGGATCTATGGCTGGAATTTTTTGAGATATTTTTTTGTTTTCTGAATTACAAGCAATTAAAAGGAAATAAAGAATCGATAGTAAAAAAGAGACGTAATAAAATGATTTTTGCATTTGAATTAAAGTGATTTAATTAGTATTAAAAAATGGTTAAATTGATGTTTGTATTTTCACCGAAATAATGACGAGTAAATATATAAAATTAAAAAGTAGCTTCTTGAGATAGGGAAAACTTAATAAGGCTTGATAGGCACAAATTTGATTTTTTAGCAATGCAACAATTGATTAATCTATATTGACATGATTTTTAGTTGTGGTTAAACGGTTTTTTTAATTATTTAAAAGATGATTTTGCGTTTTATATAGATTTATTTACCATTCATATATATAAATACTTAATGCTTGTTTTATTATGTATACTTGTTCAATAATTCTAATTAAGCCCTGATTATGAATATCTTACGAATAAGTAGAACAACGATTTTTTTAAGTTTTTTAACGATTTTTTTAAGTTGTAGCACAGAAAGTGTTAATAATGATACGGAAAATCTACAATTAAACAAAACAACCGTTTTTGTAGATCTTATTGGAAACCAAGCCGATTATGATGCTGTAAATGTTGAGGTATTAGATGTGCAAATGAAGGTAATAGACGATGAATCTGTTCCGAATTGTTGGTATAGCTTGAATGCAAAAAGCAATGGGATTTACAATTTGTTAAGTCTTACTGAAAATTCTTCAGCAAAATTAGTGTCAGATTTAAAAATACCTACTGGTGAAATTTATGAAATTAAATTAGTTCTAGGAATAAACAATACCATAGTTTTAAATGGAGAAACACTACCATTAGTAATGAACAGTGAGCAAGCAAAAGGTTTAATAATTAGATTGGACAAGACATTAAAAGCCGATACGACCTACTCATTTTTATTAAATTTTGATGTAAAGCAATCTATTATAGAAACGTATATTGAGAACAGAATTATTTTAAGCCCGGTGTTAAATACTAGCATCACAGAAGCACCAGGTAATTAATTAGATTTAAGGACTACCAATTATATAAAAGCGCAACATCATTGATGTTGCGCTTAGTTTTTAACCAATAATTAACTTGGTAAACTTGATATTTTAACCAATAATTAACAGCATGGTGTCTAAAATTTTAACAATTTGCACTACTCAAAATACGAGTGGTAAATTCAATTTTTAAAAATTAAAAAAATGATGGAAGAAACAATTGCAATTGATATTAAAACAATTAACGAGAAAATAGAAAAAGAAAGCGCTTTTGTTGATTTACTTATGCTCGAAATGAACAAAGTCATCGTAGGGCAAAAACATATGATGGAACGGTTGCTTATTGGTTTATTAGGGCAAGGACACATTTTATTAGAAGGCGTACCAGGACTAGCAAAAACCCTGGCTATTAATACGTTGTCTCAAGCAATAAGTGGCAAATTTAGTAGAATTCAATTTACCCCAGATTTATTGCCGGCAGATGTAACGGGAACATTAATTTATAACATGAAGCTTAATGATTTTTCGATTAAAAAGGGGCCTATTTTTGCGAATTTTGTTTTAGCCGATGAGATTAACAGAGCGCCAGCTAAAGTACAATCGGCTTTGCTTGAAGCCATGCAAGAAAAACAAGTGACCATTGGCGATGAAACATTTGTTCTTGACAAACCGTTTTTAGTAATGGCAACTCAAAACCCTATTGAGCAAGAAGGAACCTATCCATTACCAGAAGCTCAAGTGGACAGGTTTATGCTAAAAACTGTTATTGATTATCCAAAAATGCAAGAGGAACAATTGATTGTTCGAGCCAATTTAAAAGGGAGTTATGACAAAGTAAATGCTGTTGTGCCAATGGACCAGATTTTGAGGGCTCAAAAAGCAGTTCGTGAAGTGTACATGGATGAAAAAATTGAAAAATATATTCTCGATATTGTGTTTGCAACGCGATATCCAGAAAAATATAAACTTGCCGATTTAAAACCACTTATTTCGTTTGGTGCCTCTCCTCGTGGAAGTATTAATTTAGCAACGGCTGCAAAATGTTATGCTTTTATTAAACGCCGTGGCTATGTTATTCCAGAAGATGTTCGCGCAGTGGTGTATGATGTGTTAAGACATAGAATAGGTATTACTTATGAAGCCGAGGCCGAAAACATTACTTCAGAAGACATCATCAACAAGATTATAAACGAAATAGAAGTACCATAGGATTTAAGATTTAAGAATGACGAATCACGATTTTAGAAATCGTAAATCAAAAATCTGCAATCGTAAATTGAAAAATGGACACTAAGGAATTACTAAAAAAAGTACGAAAAATCGAGATTAAGACACGTCGGTTGTCCGATCATATTTTTGGTGGCGAATACCATTCGACATTCAAGGGCCGTGGTATGACCTTTAGTGAAGTTCGGCAATATCAATATGGTGATGATGTTAGAAATATTGATTGGAATGTAACCGCGCGCTATAGTGAGCCTTATATTAAGATATTTGAAGAAGAGCGAGAATTAACCATGATGTTGATGGTGGATATTTCAGGATCTGAATTTTTTGGTACCGATGTACAATTTAAAAATGAAGTTGTAACCGAAATAGCCGCGACATTAGCATTTTCTGCTACTCAAAATAATGACAAAATAGGATTGATTTTATTTTCTGATAAAATTGAACTGTATATTCCTCCCAAAAAAGGGCGCTCACATGTTCTTAGAATTATCCGTGAGCTAATTGAATTTAAACCACAAAGTAGAGAAACAAACATAGCAGAGGCCTTGAAATTTTTATCAAGTGTCATGAAGAAAAAAGCTATTGTCTTTGTGCTATCTGATTTTATCTCCGATGATTATTTGCACACTATAAAAATTGCAGCAAAAAAGCATGACGTAACCGGAATTCGAGTATATGATAAACGCGAAGAGCATATGTCTAATTTGGGCGTGGTGCAAATGCAAGATGGTGAAACCGGAGAGCTTATGTTGGTGAACACATCATCAAAAAATGTAAGGCTTAATTATGGCAAATACTATCGAGAGAAGGTGAATTATTATAAAGAAAGCTTTACTAAATCTGGAGCAGGAACCATTGATTGTCGCGTGGACGAAAGCTACGTAAAAAAATTACTAGGATATTTTAAAGCGAGAGCATAATATAAAATTTTAAAGTGAAGCAGTTAAAATTTAAGGATATAATACGTAAAAACAGTAAGGCATGGTCCTTACTTACTTTTGTTTTCTTTTTTGTGCCTTTTATCTCATTCGCTCAAGTGAGCGCTTCAATAGATTCAACATCTATCAAAATAGGAGCACAAATAACGTATAAAATTCAAGTAGAATCAGATACAACTAGTTTGGTTGTCTTTCCCGAAGGGCAAACGTTTACGCCTTTAGAGATGATTGAATCTTATAAAACCGATACCTTAAAACACAATGACAAATACAATCTTATAAAAAGGTATGGCTTAACTAAATTTGATTCAGGGGCCTATACCATTGTAGGAAATAAAACCTTTTTCACAGATTCGTTAAAAGTTGAAGTCAGAAATGTTTTGGTGGATTCCACAAAACAAGGACTCTTTGATATTAAACCAATTATTGAAGTTCAAAAAACCAGCAGTCAATGGTGGAAATATGCACTCTTTATATTAGTTGCTTTAATTGTTGTTGCAGGATTATTATATTGGTTTTTATGGCGAAAAAAACCGCTCACAGAATTAGAGCAAATAGCATTGCTTCCACCTTATGACAGGGCTAAACTGGCCTTAAAAAAACTGGAAGAAAGCACCTATTTAAAACAAGCCGAATTCAAAGAGTATTATTCTGAATTAACGCTTATCATTAGAAAATATTTAGATGAAAAAGTGTACGACCATTCCATGGAAAGCACGACAGATGAATTGGTTAATAGGTTGCGATTACTAAAGGAGGGCAATCAAATCGATTTAAGCAAAGAGACCATAAAAAATATTGAGGGTATCTTAAAACGGGCCGATTTGGTGAAGTTCGCAAAATCTGCTCCAGACGTTGCTTTAGCAGAATTGGACAGACAGACCATTGATGTAGAGATCGATCATGTAAAAGACGTATTACCAGAACCTTCAGAAGAAGAAAAATTACTGAGCGAACAATATAGAGAAGACCAGGAGAGAAAGAAAAAACGTAAAAAAATTGTTTTATCGGTTGCCGTTGGAGTTTGTTTTCTGATAGCCGTTTTTACTGGATTTTCTATTAAATATGGGTTTACTTATGTGGTAGACACCATGATTGGTAACCACAGCAAAGAACTGTTGGAAGGCGATTGGGTAACGAGTGAGTATGGTGTGCCGCCAATTACTATTTCAACACCAGAGGTTTTAAAACGGATCCTGTCCGATAAGGATAAGCCAAAGGAAATGAAAGGACCTTCTCAAGTAACCATCTTTGGTTATGGCGGTTTAACAGATCCATTTAGTGTGGTGGTTTCCACATCAAAAGTTACTTCTCAAGGTGACAATAAAGTGGATTTAAAACAAGTCGTTGAGAAAACACTTAAAGTTTGGGAAAAAAGTGGCGCTCAAAATATTGTTGTTAAGGAAGAACAGTTTGACACCCCGAATGGTGCTCAAGGATTAAAAACCTACGGAAAGGCAGATTTACCAAGTAATAAACCAGATAGTTTGGTAAAAGGGAATTATGTAATATTAGCATTTACAACCAATGATGTGATTCAGGAAATCATTATAACCTGGAGAGATCGGGATGTGTATGCAGATCAAATGGTAGAACGAATCTTAAATTCAGTAGAACTTATAAAAGCTAAAGAATAATGTTTGAAGGCATTGAGTTTGTAAATAAAGAATTCTTCTGGTTGTTAGTATTGCTTCCATTAGCAATACTTTGGTATATTTTTAAATACGAAAAGCAAACAGCCGAACTTAAAATATCGGGTTTAAAAGGTTTTAAGGTTACTAATTCATGGTTGCCAAAAGTAAAACATGTATTATTTGTGTTAAGACTCCTTGCTTTAGGACTCTTAATTATGGCTATTGCAAGACCTCAAACTGTCGATGTTTCCACCAAGACAAAAACAACACGAGGTATTGATATTGTTATTGCTATTGATGTTTCTGCAAGTATGTTGGCCAAAGATCTATCACCCAATAGATTGGAAGCGCTTAAAAACGTGGCTTCAGAATTTATAAGAAGTCGCCCCAATGACAGAATAGGATTAGTTGAATATGCTGGTGAAAGTTATACAAGAACACCCATAACAAGTGATAAAGCAGTGATATTAAGATCTTTAAATGATATTAGATATAATACTATTATTGAAGGCGGCACTGCTATAGGTACTGGATTAGCTACAGCGGTAAATAGGTTAAAAGACAGTAAAGCCAAGAGCAAAGTTATTATACTGTTAACCGATGGAGTAAATAATACAGGGTTTATAGATCCTAAAATTGCGAGCGAATTGGCAGTTGAATATGGCATAAAAGTTTACACTATTGGATTAGGAACCAACGGAACGGCACTATCGCCAGTGGCCATTTTACCAAATGGGGATTTTCAATACGGCCGTGTCCCGGTAGAAATTGATGAAGCCTTGCTTAAAGATATTGCAGCCGTTACAGGAGGAAAATATTTTAGAGCAACCAATAACAAAAAATTGGAAGAAATTTATGGCGAAATCAATAAGCTGGAAAAAACAGATATTGATGAGTTCAAGTATTATAATTATCAGGAAAAATTTCGCCCATTGGTAATTTTAGCAGGGTTATTATTATTGCTTGAATTTTTATTAAGAAATACAATTTTCAGAAGTTTTGTGTAGCAGAGATAAGATAATAGATTTTAGAGAATAAAAAAATACATTAGGTTTTATAAACAGAAGGATAGATTAAAAATAATATCAGTGAATTCATGGTAATAATCAATTAAACAATTCCACGAAAAAACAAAATAGAGCATGTATCAGTTAGACGAAAAAATATGGTTTTGGGTTTTGGGAGTCATTCCGGCAATAGTTCTATGCTTTTTAATTTTACAGGTTTGGAAATATAAGGCACAAAACAAGTTTGCCAATAAAGTGTTACTTAAAAGATTAACCCCCAATAGTTCGTTGTTTAAATCTATTTTAAAAGTTATCATGATTAGCTTGGTTTTTGCCTGTTTAGCAATTGCTTTAATCAACCCCAAAATTGGAACCAAGTTAGAAACCGTAAAACGCGAAGGTGTGGATATTGTATTTGCCATAGATGTTTCAAAAAGTATGTTGGCAGAAGATATTGCGCCAAACCGTTTAGAGAAGGCAAAGCAACTAGTAACTCAAATTATAAATAAATTGGCAAGTGATCGTGTTGGTATAATTGCCTACGCAGGAAAAGCATTTCCTCAATTACCAATTACAACTGATTATGCGGCTGCAAAAATGTTTCTGCAAAGTATGAATACAGACATGTTATCATCTCAAGGAACCGCCATTAATGAAGCCATTAAACTGGCTAAAACCTATTATGATGATGCCGAACAAACCAATAGGGTTCTAATTATTATTTCTGACGGGGAAGATCACAGTGAAGAAGCGGCGGCAGTGGCCAAGGAAGCAAGCGAGGAAGGCATACGGATTTTTACTATTGGCGTAGGCGATATAAAAGGCGGTCCTATTCCGGAAAAACGCAATGGGATCGTTTTAAATTATAAAAAGGATAGACAAGGTGAAACCGTTATTACGCATCTAAACGAAGAGGTGTTA
>CAXBHA010000126.1:0-6746 GCA_963974955.1 uncultured Yeosuana sp.
AATACCCATTTTTGATTTAGGATTTAAAAAGTAATTTCATCTATTTATACTTTTTTTGATAATTAATAGACACAAATCGAAAAGAAAATTCATTAATTGTATCCCCGTTTTTACTATGCCTATTTCATATTTAAATGTATTTTTGCATATCTATAAATTTGTTTCAGAAAAAATAGTTTCATGAATTACTTCTCTTCAAATTTTAAACTTGGTATCCTTGGCGGCGGACAATTAGGTAAAATGTTACTTAATGACACGAGAAAATTTGATATTTATACCTGCGTTTTGGATGCTAGTAAAGAAGCGCCTTGTAAAATTGCGAGCAATGAATTTCATCTTGGAGATTTGATGGATTATAAGACGGTTTACAATTTTGGAAAACAGGTTGATGTGCTGACAATTGAAATTGAGAATGTTAATGTTGACGCTTTAGAAGCTCTTGAAAAAGAGGGTGTAAAAGTATATCCTTCTTCTAAAACACTAAAAATTATCCAAAATAAGGCGACACAAAAATTATTTTATATTGACCATAATTTACCTACCGCAGCATTTTCGCGTTTTGCTTATACCTCGGAAATTAAGGAGGCCATAAATCATGGTGGTTTAAATTTTCCATTTGTTTGGAAAAGTGCCCAATTTGGATATGATGGACAAGGGGTTAAAATTGTAAAAACCCATGAAGACTTAATAGGGCTTCCCAATGTAGAGTGTATTACAGAAACGTTAATTCATTTTAAAAATGAATTGGCCGTTATTGTAGCAAGAAATGCGTCGGGTGAAACAAAAGCATATCCGGTTGTTGAGATGGAATTTCATCCTGAAGCCAACCAAGTGGAATATGTAATTTGTCCTGCCAGAATTTCTGACGTTGTAGCTAAAAAAGCGACTGGCATTGCATTAAAAACGTCGCAAGTATTTAATCACGTTGGTCTGTTGGCAGTGGAAATGTTTCAAACGGAACATGATGACATTTTAATAAATGAAGTTGCACCAAGACCACATAATTCGGGACATCACACAATCGAATCAAACTACACCTCTCAATTTGAACAACACCTAAGAGCTATATTGAATTTACCTTTGGGTAATACCAATAGTAAAGTTAGTGGTGTCATGGTGAATTTGGTCGGCGCTGAAGGATTTTCAGGGAATGTGCTGTATAAGAATATTGAAACTATTTTGAACATGGAGGGTGTAACACCTCATATTTATGGTAAAAAGCAAACACGGCCATTTAGAAAAATGGGCCATGTAACTATTATAAATGAGGATTTAAATAAAGCAAGAAAAATTGCCGAAGACGTTAAAAACACAATTAAAGTAATTTCAGAATAAAAATTAAATTATGAGTAAAGTTGGAATTATCATGGGAAGCAAAAGTGATCTTCCTGTAATGCAAGATGCTATCGATATTTTAAAGGGTTTTGATATTGAAGTTGAAGTAGATATTGTCTCTGCTCACAGAACCCCTGAAAAATTATTTGACTATGGCAAAAATGCTCATACTCGCGGATTTTCGGTCATTATCGCTGGAGCAGGTGGTGCAGCCCATTTACCTGGAATGATTGCATCCTTATCACCACTTCCTGTTATTGGCGTACCAATAAAAAGCAGTAATTCTATTGATGGCTGGGACTCTGTGCTTTCCATTCTACAAATGCCTGGAGGTGTTCCTGTAGCTACCGTTGCACTTAACGGCGCCAAAAACGCTGGTATTTTAGCGGCTCAAATAATAGGCTCTGCCGATACTTGTGTTTTAGATAAAATATTAATTTACAAGGAAGGCTTAAAACAGATGGTCATCAAATCGGCTAAAGATTTAAAATAAAAAAACCCCGAATCAATTCGAGGTTTTTTTGGCTATTAATTTGAATTAGTCACTCTTCAAAAAAAATTCTGTGCTAATATATAAAAAAACCATGCATGCATAGCACTTTTAAAATAAAAAAATGATAAAAAACATATTAACAAAACCATTTACAACAGAATATGGTACTGCGCCATTTTCAAACATAAAAAATGAGGCTTTTCTTCCTGCATTTAAACAGGCAATTATTGCTGCTAAAGCTGAAATTGATGCCATTACCAACAATAAAGAAACTCCTTCTTTTACAAACACTATTGAGGCTTTAGATTTTTCTGGAGAGCAATTGGACAGAATTTCGAGTATTTTTTTTAATCTTAATTCAGCAGAAACAAATGATACAATTCAAAAAATTGCTCAAGAGGTTTCCCCTTTATTATCAGAATTTAGCAATGACGTCGCTTTAAATGAAGAACTTTTCAAACGCATAAAGTCCGTTTATAATTTAAAAAACACGTTAGATTTAACAACCGAACAGCAAACACTTCTTTATAAAAAATATAAGAGCTTTTCAAGAAATGGTGCCAACTTGCCAGACGATAAAAAGCTAAAACTTCGTGAGATTGACAAAAAATTAAGCCAGCTTAAACTTAAATTTGGCGAGAATGTATTAGCCGAAACCAATACTTTTAAAATGCTGATCACTAATAAAAAAGAGTTGTCCGGACTACCAGAAGGTGCTATTGAGGCCGCTAAACAATTGGCCGAATCCAAGAACAAAAAAGGGTGGTTATTTACTTTGGACTATCCTAGCTATATCCCTTTTATGACCTATGCAGATAATAGGTCCTTACGAAAAAAACTGGCCATTGCTTCAGGCAAAAAAGGATTTCATAATGATAAACTCGATAATCAAGAGACTGTTTTAAATATAGCCAAACTTCGCTTTGAACGTGCCCAACTTCTAGGTTATAAAACCCACGCACATTTTGTATTGGAAGAACGCATGGCAAAAACTCCGGAAAAAGTATCTTCTTTTTTAAACGAGCTTTTAGAAAAAGCAAAACCCGCTGCTGAACAGGAATTCAAAGACCTCCAAGTCTTTGCTAAAGATTTAGATGGCATAGAACTATTGGAAAAATGGGATGCGTCTTATTACGCAGAAAAACTTAAACAAAAATTGTTTGACTTAGATGATGAAAAGCTTAAACCGTATTTTAAATTAGAGAACGTCATTAAAGGGGTGTTTTTAGTGTCTCAAAAATTATATGGACTCCACTTTGAAGAAATAAATACCATTGATAAATATCATCAAGATGTCCTCACATATAAAGTATTAAACGATAAAGGCGACTTAATATCTATCTTTTATGCCGATTTTTTTCCAAGACCAGGAAAACGAAACGGCGCTTGGATGACCTCATTTAAATCTCAATATATTAAAAAGGGTAAAAACGAACGACCCCACATTTCCATAGTTTGCAATTTTACCAAACCAACAAAAAGCAAACCATCCTTATTAACGTTTAATGAAGTTACCACTCTGTTTCATGAGTTTGGTCACGCACTTCATGGTATGTTGGCAAATACCGTCTATCCTAGCTTATCTGGTACCGGTGTGTTTTGGGATTTTGTAGAATTACCCAGTCAAATACTTGAAAATTGGTGTTACGAAAAAGAAGCTCTTGAATTATTTGCTACGCATTATGAAACTGGTGAAGTAATCCCAATGGATTTAATTAACAAAATAAAAGCATCTTCGACCTTTCATGAGGGGATGCAAACCCTTCGTCAATTGAGTTTTGGTTTGTTGGATATGAGTTGGCATGGAATTGACCCAACATCCATAACAAATGTTAAAGAACATGAATTACAAGCCTTTGAAAATACAACCTTATATCCAGACGTTGCTGAAAACTGCATGAGCACGTCATTTTCACATATTTTTCAAGGTGGTTATTCCTCGGGATATTACAGTTACAAATGGGCGGAAGTACTTGATGCAGATGCCTTCGAATTCTTTAAAGAGGTTGGTATTTTTAATAAAAATGTAGCCACAAAATTTAAAGATAACGTCTTGTCTCAAGGTGGGACCGAAGATCCTATGGTGCTTTACAAACGTTTTAGAGGACATGAACCACAACCCGAAGCACTATTAAAACGAGCTGGATTGTTAAAATAGGTCAATATATTTTTTTAATTTTAGTAGGATTATTTTAAAACTGTCCGTAGATTTGTCCGTGTCCGTAAAAACGTCCGTAAATCATTCTACATGGCAACAATCAATTATTATTTAGACAAAGCTGATAAAAAAGGTTTATATCCTATTCATTTAAGAATAAACTGCAATGGGAAACAAATAAAGATTTCAACTGGAGAAAAAATTGCTTCAAATGATTTTGACAAGGATATCCAACAAGTCAAAAACTCTTCTGACAAACACATAGAAATAAACCATTATTTAACATATTTAAAAGATAGAGCCGATGAGTTATTAAACAAATCTTACAGGAAAAAATATACCAACAAAGAAATAAAAGAAACACTAAACGACTATGTGAATGCTTATAAAGAAGACCATCGTGTCGATATTTTAAGGGAACAAATATCTCTTTACGGACAGCCATTTACGTTTGTCGATTTATTTGCTGGAGCTGGCGGTTTCAGTGAAGGTTTTATTCAGGCTGAGCATAATAATAAGTTTTTTGATTTTCTTGTTGCAAATGATATCAATGAAAATTGCGAACTCACTCACGTTGTAAGATATAATCACCAATTAGGACTAGATGCGGAGTTTTTATGCCAAGATATCACAGAACCGGATTTCCTGGATAATTTACTATCAAAAATTAAAGGCAGAAAAGTTGATGTTGTTTGTGGTGGACCGCCTTGTCAAAGTTTTAGTTTAGCAGGTAAACAGAAAAAATTCGATAAGAAAGATGATTTGTTTTCTCATTATTTAGAAGTTATTAAAGTTTTACAGCCTAAATATTTTATCATGGAAAACGTAAAAGGGATTCTAACAAAAGAGAAAGGTAAAATTAAAGAGCTTATTCTCAAAAAAATTAATTCCATTGTAGATATTAAAGAAATCCCCAAATTAACTGACTTTATAAAAGGATTAAAGAAAACAAATAAAGAGGATGAATTTCTATTAGATTGTTTAGTTAAGCGCATTGAAATTGAACAGTACAGTGAAGTAAAAGCCGAAGAAGCTAAAGAAGCTTATATAAAAACCATTGAAGCTAAATTTCGTAAACTAACTCCTGAAATTGTTGATTACAAAACAAGTAAAACCGACCAAAGAATAAGCACAATTCGTCATGGTTATAATTTGTTAATTAGAAATAAAGAATGGGGGAAACTAAAACGAGATATTATAAAAGAGAAAGATTTTTGCAATATTGATAATGACTATTATGTAAATTCCTTTACAAGTTTTTTAACTGAATTGGATGCAAATGAAATCATACTTAAAATTGAAGAGGCTTTTAAACAATTAAAAGTTTCTGATTTGCACAAGAAGGCTTGCCATGATATTTTAACTGGTTTAAAGATATATACTTTAAGTATTGATGATTGTCTAATTTTAGCAAAAGACTTTTGTGATAAAGAGCAAAATTTAGAGCTAAACAATATAGTAAACGATATAAGACTTTATAAAATTGAAGCTCCTTTTGTAGCTAATTCTTCTAATTATGGCGTACCACAAAATAGAGAAAGGGTTTTATTCATTGGATGCAGAAAAGACCAACCATTTATTTCCGAAATTCCTGCTACTGTTAAGGAAGAAGATAAAGTATCTGTTTTTGAAGCATTATATGATTTAGATTTTGTTGGCAACGATGATGAAGCCCATAGATATGAATCTATAAATTTATCGAAACAATATAATGGTTCTACAAAAAAAATGGAAAGCCTTTTAAAACATCGAAGTATTGATGGAAAACCAAATACAATAAATGGAAAAACCTTTTCAAGCTGGAGTAAAGATGGAAGATTGAATGGCAGATTTAAAAACGCTTCAAAACCATTTTACGTAAAAAGCGCTGAAGCTTTAAAAAATGGGGAAAAAGTATTTGATATCCTTCACAATCATAAAACAAGTAAGCAGAATGATGATGTTATAAAACATTTAGATGTTATTTTAAAAGAAGGAGATTATAAAAAAGCGCAAGCAAAACTTAATAAATGTGGTTTATCATCGAACAAAAGAAATTATAATGTTCTTCACTATAATGCGCCTCGAGCATTGACCGTTAGGGAAATGGCAAGATTACAATCTTTTGACGATTCGTTTGTCTTTCAAGGAAAACGCTCAACAGGAGGCAACAAAAGAAAAACAGAAGTACCACAATTCACATTGGTTGGTAATGCTGTACCCCCGCTTTTAGCCAGAGCGGTTGCAACCGAAATTTTAAAAAAAATTAAATGATATTAAAATATGAAAACTCATCTCCAAGATTTGGTATAGCATTTTTGATTTCAGTTCTAATATTATTTGGATATCCAGATTGAAAATTATTAGTAAAAATTTCCTTTAGAGAACGAGCAACATTTTGTTCTGTTAAACCTCCCCAATAATTCCCGCCAGAGAAGATTTGAAACTCTTTTTACTGCTACTGATTCTGATTTATATTCGGTTTTTTGATTGGACGGCACAGTAACAAATGAATAAGTGAAATTACTTGCGTTATGTATATTAAAACCATTTCTCCCAATGGTAATATTCCTTCCTCTAAATCCATTTGCTGAATAAATCATATCCCATAACATTGGTATTTGTGCATTATCATTCCAATTGGTTTTACACTGAATTATCCCAATTTCTAAATCATCAAAGTCTCTTCCTGTAATAAAATCCGAAACTTCAGTATTAAACTTATTTCTTTTAAAATTTTTGAATGTCCGTATTCATTCATAATACCATTTTTGTCATTCA
>CAXBHA010000127.1:0-6738 GCA_963974955.1 uncultured Yeosuana sp.
CAAAGAAAAATTATGAAATACTTCAATACTCAAAGCGGCATTTAAAGCCTTTTTATAATCACAATCAAAGATTTCTGAAGTCATTAAGGTTAAAACGGGGCGTAACCGTTTTCCCCCTAAATTTAATATATACTGAATGGGTTCGTAAAGGCTTACAGGATCCTTGATAATTGAATACGTTTCTAAATATTCGCCAAACTTATTTTGGTATGTTTCTATAGATTGCATAACACAAAAATAAATTAAAACACAACATGAAAAAGTGCGTATGTTAAAAAATACTAGAACTTTAGAAACTTTTTTTGTTTTTAAAGTTTCCTATTGTACATTTGCACCCGTTATGAGAGACAAGATACTAATAAACGCGACTGATTTATTTTTAAACTATGGGTTTAAAAGTATTACCATGGATGATATTTCCAATCATTTGGGCATTTCCAAAAAAACAATCTACCAGCATTTTGAAAACAAAACATCTCTTGTAGAAGCAGTGAGTTTGCATGTTTTTGAAAATATTTCATGTGGTATCAGTGAAATTCGCTCTATAAAAAAGAACCCTATTGAGGAAATATTTGATATCAAGCAATTTGTAATGGAGCATTTAAAAGATGAAAAATCATCGCCACAATACCAGCTTCAAAAATATTATCCAAAAATATTTAAAACGCTTAAAAACAAGCAATTTGAGGTCATGCAAGAATGTGTTACGGACAATTTAAATAGAGGAATGGAATTAGAGTTGTATAGAAAAACCCTTGATATCAATTTCATTTCAAGAATTTACTTTCATTGCATGAGCATTTTAAAAGACAACGAATTATTTCCATTAAAGCATTTTTCCATGAATACTTTAATGGATAACTACTTAGAATATCATTTGAGGGGTATATGTACCGAGAAGGGCTTATTAACATTAACCAAATTCATCAATAATCAACCATAAATAATGACAAAAACAATTATTTCTATATTACTTTTCCTTATAAGCATTACAGTCTTTTCTCAACAAGAGACTAAACACTTTAGCTTACAGGAAGCCATTGATTATGCCTTAGAGCATAACAGAACAGCAAAAAATGCACAACGCGATATTGAAGCGGCAAAACAACAAAAATGGGAAACTATTTCTACTGGATTGCCACAAATAAATGCGTCTATAGGTTATAACAAGTGGTTACAGCAGCAATTGTCCTTGATTCCTGCTGAATTTTTTGGGGGCAATTCTGGAGACTTTGTTGAAATAGCCTTTGGCACAAAACAATCTGTAAACGCAAAAGTTACGCTTGAGCAAAAAATATTTGATGGCTCGTACCTCGTGGGATTACAATCGGCCAAAGTGTTTTTGGACATTTCCAGGAATGCCAAAGAAAAAACCGACCTGGAAGTCAGGAAAGCTGTTATTAACGCTTACGGAAACGTTATGTTGGCTGAACAAAGCGTTCAAATTCTTGAACGAAATAAAGCGGTTTTAGAAAAAAACCTAAATGAGTTGACCAAGATTTATGAAAACGGTCTTGAAGAGGAAGAAAGTGTTGAGCAACTGCAAATTACTTTGTCGAGCGTACAAAGCAGTTTAAAAAATGCTATTAGATTAAAAACACTGGCCTATCAACTATTTAACATTACACTTGGACAGGACTTAAACACCAATTCAATTTTAACAGACACCTTAGAAAGTTTAACTGCACAAAACATTGTTTTAAGGTTATTGGATGAAGATGAAAATATTGAAAACACCATCGATTATCAAATCGCTGTAAACGACAAAATATCCAAAGCGCTTTTGTTGAAACTTGAAAAAAGCAAGGCGCTCCCAACCATAAACGCTTTTGTCAATGGTGTTTATGATGGTTACAACGATAATTTCAAGTTCCTAAAAAAAGAACAGCCTTGGCTTGGGTCTTCATTGCTTGGAATCAATATGAACATCCCGATATTCAGTTCTCTTGGAAGAAGCGCAGCTACGCAACGTGCAAAAATCAATCTTGAAAAGGCTCAAGAAGATCTGACCGAGACAGAGCAAAAATTGAAATTGCAAATTGCAACCGCAAAAAGCGATTACCAATTCGCCATAGAGGATTACGGCAATAAAAAAGAAAATTTAAACCTTGCTGGACGCATTGAAACAAAAACCAGACCAAGTTTTTTGAAGGCATTGCCTCAAGTTTTGATCTGAGGCAAGCACAAACACAGTTATATACAGCACAGCAAGACTATTTGCAAGCCATGCTTGATGTAATAAACAAGAAAGCTGAGCTGGAAACCGTAATGAACTCAATCGATTAAAAAAGTTCATAAGTAGATGTGTTTATTGGTTTACAAAAGTAATTCATCGCTTTGAAGCTAATAAACTCTTAACCCTATAAACTGATAAACTCAATAAAATGAAACCATTTTCTTTTGAAAAATTAAAAGGCAGGCAGGAAGCAAGAAAACTATCAACTTATCAGAGCAGACATTTCAGAAATCACCGTAATGTTAGATGCATTGCGTAAAGCACAACTAAAACAATGATCACCACAAACTCATAAACTCATAAACACCAACACAAATGAAACATATCCTATCAATCATTGCCATTACATTCATTTTAACTTCCTGTAGTGAAGAAAAAAAGAATTCTGTAGAAAAGGTTCTGGAAAGCAATAACCTTGAAACCATTAGGACAAAACGCGCTGAATTGGTCAATGACCAAGAAGCCATCCATGCTAAAATTAAACTATTGGATGAAAGAATTTCGGTATTGGATACCACTAAAAATGTTCCGTTAATAACAGCATTTACAGCAGCCCAAGAAGTGTTCAACCACATGCTTGAGCTTCAAGGAAATGTAACCACCAAAAACTTGCTGGTCATTACTCCTGAATACAACGGGATTCTAACCAATGTTTATGTAAAAGAAGGTCAAAAAGTAAGCAAAGGCCAAATTTTAGCAAAAATTGATGATGGTGGATTGGGGCAACAATTGTCACAATTACAAATACAGACGGATCTGGCCAAAACAACTTTTGAACGTCAGAAACGCCTTTGGGATCAAAAAATTGGTAGTGAAATCCAATACCTGCAGGCAAAATCGTCTTACGAATCACAAGAGGAAGCCGTCAATCAATTACAACAGCAATTGGCAAAAACAACCGTAAGAGCTCCATTTTCTGGAACGATTGATGATGTGATCACAGAACAAGGAAGTGTTGTAGGTGCTGGACAAACACAACTGATGCGCATTGTGAATCTAGATGATATGTACATTGAAACAGAAGTGCCGGAACGTTATGTTTCCAATGTAGTTAAAGGTAAAAATGTTCAGGTAGATTTTGTTGTACTTGGTAAAACCATCGACACCAAAGTTCGCCAAGTGAGTGATTTTATAAATCCCGCAAATAGAACCTTCAAGGTGGAAGTTGCCATTCCAAATAAAGAAAAAACCATCAAGCCCAATCTTACGGCAAAGCTTAAAATCAATGACTACACCAACGAAAATGCACTATTGGTTCCACAAAGTATCATTTCGGAAAATGCCGATGGTGAACAATATGTATATGTTGTGAAAGACAAAAATGTAAATGGAGAAGGAGTTGTCGTTAAAGTTATCATCAAAACAGGAAAAACACAAGGTGATGTCATTGAAGTACTGGAGGGCATCGAAAATGGTGCTGAAATTGTAAAAGAAGGTGCTAGAAGTGTCAAAGACGGGCAAACCGTGAAAGTACTAACTTTTGAAACTGACAAAAATGGTTAAAAAGAAAAAACAAGTCGATAAGGAATTTGGTTTGTCATCGTGGGCAATCAATAACAAGACCACGATGTATGTACTTATTTCAGTGATTTTCTATTTAGGGATTGTCGCCTTTTTTGGCATGCCCAGAGAAAATTTTCCCGAAGTTAACGAAACCAAGATATATATTAGTACGGTTTACCCCGGTAATACCGCCGAAGATATTGAAAAGCTGATTACGGATCCGCTTGAAGATAAGCTGAAAACCGTGAGCAACGTTGTGGATATTACCTCAACCTCACAGGAAGATTATTCGATGGTGATTGTGGAGTTTGATGAAAACATCACGGTCGACCAAGCAAAACAAAAAGTAAAGGATGAGATTGACACCGAAACCTCTGGTGAGGATTGGCCCACTTTTAATGGTGCCAAAGTAGAGCCAGACGTGTTTGAGTTGAGCCTTTCGGAAGAAATGCCGATTCTGAACATCAATATTTCTGGTGATTATCCCATTGAAAAATTAAAGGAATATGCTGAATACCTTCAAGATGGAATTGAAGATCTGTCTGAAATCAAAAAGGCAGATATTCGTGGCGCTCAAGATAAGGAGGTAGAAGTTGCTGTGGATATTTATAAAATGATGGCTTCAGAAGTAACGTTTAACGATATTATTGGGGCCATCAACAATGGCAACTTGACCATTTCCGCCGGAAATTTAATTGCCAGTGGACAACGTCGTACCATTAGAATTCTTGGAGAAATAGAATCGCCTTCTGAACTTGAAAACTTTGTGGTAAAATCAGAAGATAACAAAGCCATTTATCTTAAAGATGTTGCAACAGTATCTTTTAAAGAAGAAGATAAAACCACATTTGCTAGAGAATATGGCAATCCTGTGGTAATGCTCGATGTTAAAAAACGTGCAGGGATGAACATGGTCGATGCCGTTGATCAAATAAAGGTCATTGTTGAAAATGCCAAAATCGACGCTTTTCCAAAAGATCTAAAAGTCACGATTGCCAATGATCAGTCTTCTGTAACTATAGGTCAAGTAGATGATTTGGTCAACAATATCATTTTCGGTGTCATCTTGGTCGTCACGGTCTTGATGTTCTTTTTAGGATTCAAAAATGCCGTTTTCGTCGGATTTGCTATCCCAATGTCCATGCTGATGTCGCTGATGATTTTGAATTTTTTCGGATATAGCTTGAACGTCATGGTGCTTTTCGGGCTCATAATGGGGCTGGGAATGCTTGTTGACAACGGCATTGTGGTCGTGGAGAACGTCTATCGACTTATGGATGAGGAAGGTATGAGCCGAATGGAAGCTGCCAAAAAAGGGATTGGAGAGATTGCTTTCCCTATCATTATATCCACAGCGACAACAGTTGCCGCATTTATACCACTAGGTCTTTGGCCTGGGATCATGGGAGAATTCATGATGATTTTACCAATAACACTTTCGGTGGTTTTAGGGTCGTCGTTGTTTGTTGCTATCTTTTTTAACTCGGTATTGGTATCCCAATTTATGAGCATTGAAGATAAAAATATGCCATTAAATCGTATTGTCACTACTACAAGCGTTATGGCTATTATAGGCTTGATTGTTTATTTAACAGCTGGTGAATATCGCGCGCTCGGCACCATCATGATATTAACGTCTATTTTGCTTTGGGTGTATCGATTGTTCTTAAGAAAATGGGCGAATAATTTCCAGACCAAATCATTGGTAAAACTTGAAAATTGGTACGAACGTCAATTACGTCGTGCCCTTAGCGGAAGAACCCCCTATTTTTTAACTATTGGAACACTTGGGTTGCTTATTTTGGCTTTTATTGCTTTTGGCGCTTCATTGGCAACGCAACGTACCAAAGTTGAGTTTTTTCCAGATAATAAACCAAATCAAATCATCGTCTATATTGAATATCCACAAGGCACAGCCATAGACAAAACAAATGCGATAACCAAAGAAATTGAATCTCAAGTTTATAAGGTTCTGGACAACAGCCAGTATAAAGATGGGGATTATAATTTTCTGGTTGAAAGTGCTGTTTCACAGGTAGGTGAGGGTGCGGGAAATCCTCAAACCGATATGGGTTCTGCTGCTGAAATGCCGCACAAATCAAAAATTACGGCCTCTATGCGAGAGTATAAATACCGCAAAGGCGCCGATAGTGAGCTATTGCGCCAAAAAGTACAGGAAGCTTTGGTTGGCATTTATCCGGGAGTTTTAATTTCTGTCGAAAAAAATGCAGATGGTCCAGCGGCAGGAGCACCGATTAATATTGAAATTGAAGGAGATGACTATAGTGAATTGATATCGGTTGCCGAAAACATGCGTGAATTTATCAATGAAAAAAACATTGCCGGTATTGATGAATTAAAGATCGATGTCAATAAAGACAAACCATCTATGCGTGTTACAATAGACCGGAAAAAAGCCGGAGAATTAGGTGTTAGTGCATCACAGGTTGGGCAGCAATTGCGCAACTCTATTTTTGGGGCAAAAGCTGGAATTTATAAAGAAGCTGGTGATGATTTTGATATTTATGTGCGCTTTAATGAAGAAAACAGATACAATACAAGTGCCCTTTTCAACCAAAACATCACCTTTAGGGACAATACCGGGAAACTGAAAGATATTCCACTATCTACACTAGTTAAATTCGAAAACAATTCAGGGTTTAGTGCCATTAAACACAAAAGCACTAAACGCGTGGCCACTGTTTATTCTGCTTTGTCGCCAGGTTTTACCGACGCTGGAGCTATTGTAACACAAATTCAAAATGAAATGAGAAGTTACGATGGGCTACCTGAAAATATCAAAATAGATTATACGGGACAAATTGAAGAGCAAAACAAACAAATGGCCTTCTTGATTGGTGCGTTTTTTACTGGTTTGCTATTGATATTTTTTATCTTGATATTCCAGTTTAACTCGGTATCTAAACCGGCCATCATTATGTTGGCAATATTCTTGAGTTTTATTGGAGTGTTTGGAGGTATTGTAATTACCGGAAGTG
>CAXBHA010000128.1:0-6670 GCA_963974955.1 uncultured Yeosuana sp.
CTGGTTTTACGATATGCGTACCAACATGCCAAAATTTGGTAAGCGCACCCCATTTACCGAAAGCTATTTTGTAGACTTTGAAAAAGCTTACGTAGCGAAAGACCGAACCAATATAAAAGACGAACGTTTCAACTGTTTCTCGAGAGATTTTATTGCTAAGAAGAGTGACAATTTAGATTTAGGTTTAATTGCAGACGATAGCATTACCAAAGCCGAAGATATTGGCGAACCTATAGATATTGCCAAGGAGGCTTTAACCGAATTAGCTAGCATTACCAAAGAGTTGAATGCCATAATTAAAGCATTACACTAGATGAAAAATATGCTGCCAAAAAATTGGGTCGAAACGACTATCGGTGATTTATTCACTTTGAGACAAGGTATTCAAGTATCTAAACCAGACCAAAGTTTGGAATTTAAAAAAGGTATGGTTCAATTTTTGCGAATTGTTGATTTTACTAAAACGAATGAACTAGCAAGATATGTGACTGATCCTGGAGAAACATACCATATGCAAAAGGATGATATTGCATTAGTGCGATATGGAACAGTTGGATTTGTTTGTTATGGAAAAACAGGAGTCATTGCTAATAACTTATTCAGAGTTATTCCTAATATTGATATAAATAAAAAGTATGTAACCTATTACCTTAAATCAAGCGGTTTTCAACACAGTTTAGTTTCAAAAGGCGCGACAATGCAGGCGCTAAGTTTTAAAACAGTCAATCCAATATTATTCCCACTTCCACCACTAGCAGAACAACAACGCATTGTTGCCAAGTTAGATGAATTATTTTTGCATCTAGACAGTCTTAAAAACCGTTTAAACAACATACCTAAAATCCTTAAAAACTTTAGACAAGCGGTGTTAACTCAAGCGGTAACTGGTAAGCTTACTGAGGAGTGGCGTGTTGGGAAGGAGTTGGAGGAATGGCAAAATCACAAACTAAATGACCTCTGTTTATCAATTACGGATGGAGACCATCAAGCACCACCTAGAGCTGCCACAGGAGTTCCATTCCTTGTTATATCAAATGTAAGTAAAGGATATTTTGATTTTGAAAGTGTAACCAGATATGTTCCTAAAGATTATTTTGAATCCCTGAAATATACACGTGTTCCTAAACTTGGAGATGTACTATATACTGTTACAGGGTCATATGGAATATCGCTTTTAGTAAATTTTGATAAAGAATTTTGCTTTCAGCGACAGATTGCAATTTTAAAACCAGATAATTCTAAATTAGATTCTTTATATCTTAATTATGGTTTAAGTTCTTCTTTATTGATGAATCAAGCTCATAATGTTGCGACAGGTACGGCTCAAAAAACTGTTCCATTAAGAGGGATTAAAAGTTTTGAATTACCGTTACCTCCAAAAAAAGAACAAACCGAAATCGTAAAACGAATAAAACATCTATTTACCAAAGCAGCTGCTATAGAAGCCCAATACCAAAGCCTAAAAGCAAAAATAGACAGTTTACCACAAGCTATTTTAGCCAAAGCTTTTAAAGGGGAGTTGGTGGAGCAATTGTATACAGATGGTGATGCTAAAGAGTTGTTGAAAGAGATTGAGAAGTTGAAATCGGAGCTTTCAGGGAAAAAGAAAGTTGCAAAGAAAAAATAAGAAAATAATAGGTTGTTGAAATGATAAAAACAATAAAAATTAAGGAACCCGATTATTTCAAATCAGAAGAGGTAAAGGAATATAAAAATTTATTGACTCGTCATTTTAACCAACCATTGGAAAAAAGAAAGCATTCCAAATTCCCTTTTAATGATTTACAGTTTAAACTCAATATTTTAAAAAAAGAACTCCTAAAGAAAACTTCTAATAAATGTGCATACTGTGAATCCGTTTTAGATGAAGAGACTGTTTCTATTGACCATTTTAGACCACATTATTCAGCGGCTGACTTGAACGGTAAAATTCATAGAGATCATTATTGGTGGTTGGCTTTTAACTGGAGTAACCTTTACCCAGTTTGTAGAATTTGTAATTCTAATAAAAAGAATTTTTTTCCTATTTCTAAGAAAAGAGCAACCGTAAAATACTCAGCAAAAGATACACTTTTTAATATTGAAAGTCCTGTTTTCATTGATCCAGAATATGAAAATCCTGAAGAATATTTCTATTATAACGAAAATAATTTAATTCGCTCAGAAACTGAAAGAGGGAGAGTAGTTATTGACTTATATGGTTTAAATAGGTTGGAGTTAGTGGAAGCTAGAAGGAGAATAAAAGCTAGTACCGAATTTATATTTAAAGAAATAAAAGAATACGAAAGTTCAACAGCTAATTTTGAAACAATTGAGGGTAAAACAATTGTCTCTTTAGAACATTTAGAGAAGTTATTCTACGATACTAAAAAACCCTACTTAGGTTATACAAGATTCTTAATTAGACAATTTTTTTTAGGTTCAAAAAATAAAGTTGTTAAAAGTTACGGTTCCTTAAAATTTAGAAGAACACTTAAACTAAAACTGAAACGAACCCCATATAATGAAGACACACTAAGAGTTTTTGTAAATCAGTTCGAGATAAATCAAATTAACATTAAAAATTATAAGTCTATAGATGAAATCACAATAGATTTTAAGCGCACTAAAAATGAAAATGCT
Source organism: uncultured Yeosuana sp. (assembly GCA_963974955.1). Lineage (GTDB taxonomy): Bacteria > Bacteroidota > Bacteroidia > Flavobacteriales > Flavobacteriaceae > Yeosuana. Next base: position 2,623 of record CAXBHA010000128.1, read on the forward strand.
GGTTGGGCAATTTTAATTGGTGAGAATGGTGTTGGTAAAAGTTCAACTCTTTCTGCAACTTTAAAAACTTTAATTGGTAGAAACTACAGCAGCTTAGGTTTTAGTAAAGGAGAAGTTAAAAGAAATCAAGATGAAAAGTGTTATATAAATATTACCATGAACAATCGCATTCATGCAGAAGTTTTGATTGGTAATAAAATATCATACAATCATCCCAAAGATTACTTTATCAATAGTTCTATTCTTGCTTTTGGTCCATTTAAACATTCAAATAAAAATAATAGTAATTATAGGAAGTTTAAGGGGACATGCTTTGTAGATAATTTTTTCAACCCAGCTGTTCCATTGCATAATGCAATCATGTTTATTCTGCAGCTCACTCCAGAGCAATTTGATTATGTCGCAATTGGTCTACTAGATTTATTAATGCTAGAAAACCAAGCTACATTTCATAGGGAAGTACACAATGAAAAAGTATGGTTTCAATTAAAAGATTCTGATAAAAAGGAATTTCTGAATGAACTAAGTGATGGTTATCAGTCTGTAATTACTTTAGGTTGTAACATTATAGAAGGTTTATTACTTAATAATGAGAGTATAGAGAACGCTTCTGGATTTGTAGTGATAGATGAGATAGGGGCAAATCTGCATCCCAGATGGAAAATGCAAATTGTAAAACGTTTAAGAAGAACATTTCCTAATGTTCAATTTTTAGTAACTACACACGACCCACTTTGCTTAAAAGGAATTGAAGAAGGAGAAACATATGTTTTAAAATCTAATGAAGGGCAATTAGAAGTATTAACGGATTTGCCTAATCCTTCAGAATATAGAGCCGATCAACTATTAACATCAGAATTTTTTGGTTTATATAGTACTGTAGACCCAGAATTAGAAAAGGAATTTAAAGAGTATTATGAACTTTTGTATAGACCCGACAAATCGTTAAATAGCCAAGAAAACGAAAGACTAATCGAGCTAAAAAAAGAATTAAGAGAGAAAAATCATTTAGGTGACAGTTTTAGAGAAGAGCTGTTATATGTAGCTATAGATGAAATATTGGCAAAACAGAAAAAATCTGATAAACCATTTTCTAGATTAGAAGTTGAAAAAGAAGTAAAAGAAAAGGCAATTGAGCTAATTGATCAATTTTTAAGCGACATAGAAGAATGATATTTATTAACCGTAATAAAGTTAAAAAACCCGATGTTCTTAAACACGGCGCGGATGATGAGCATAACGAAGCACATAAACATTATGTAACAGATGCATATACAAAGGCATTTGACCATAAATTATTCAAAAATATAGAAGTAAAAAAAGCTTTAGAAACTTTGTTTAATGGTAAATGTGCTTATTGTGAATCAGATGTAATTACAACTAGCGCAATAGATAAAGAGCACTTTAGACCTAAAACTTCAATTAAGGACAGAACATCAAAAAAATCTATAAGAGGTTATTATTGGTTGGCTGCAGATTGGGATAATTTGCTCTTAGCATGTGCTCATTGTAATAGAACCGGAACACACGAAACCATTAACGATGAAGAATTTGTATCTGGCAAACTAGATTATTTTCCAATATCGAATGAATCAAAAAGGGCTATTTATGGCGCAGATTTAACCGAAGAGGACAAGGTCAGACTTTTATTAAATCCTTGTAAAGAGAATCCAGAAACATTAATTAAATATAATAGTGACGGGGAAATTCTTCCACTTAACGGTTTGAAAAAAATGGAAGAGGAAATGGTTGAAACTTCAGTCATGATCTTTGGCTTAAACAGAAGTACTCTGCATAAAAAGCGAAGAGAAAAATGGAAAACTGTCCAACTACAAATTGAGAGAATAAAAGATGCTTATGAGGATTATCTCGAAACCTCTAACAAAAAATATCTTGAAAGATTAATTGTAGAGTTCAGTGAATTAAAAGAGTGTAAAACTAGTGACAAAGAATATTTAGGAGTATCAAGATTTGTTATTAGACAAGAACTTTCTGAATTGAGAAAAATATTAATAGCAATCAAAAACATTTAAAACCATTATGCTATTCGACCAGGTCACCAAAGAACATATTCTATTAGGCATTAAGAATTATCAAGAAAAAGGGCTACCCAATGGGTTTGGACCTTCCTCTACTTACGATTTAGTGCATGAAGGCAAAAGATATCCTCCTAAAGCTGTTATGGTTTATGCTAACTACCACGCAACTGGCAGAAAAATTGAACGTTATTTCAAAGGTGGAATTGGTACTGATTGTTTTCTGGCTTTTGAGCAAAACGGGTTTAAATTGGATAGAAAGTCAATTAAAAGAATGAACGAAGAATTTTACGAGCTTAAAGAAAAATTTTTAAAAGAATGGCCAATCGACAGGTTAAAAACCATGACATTAGAAGAATACACCAACCTAGATAAGACATCATTTTGCTATTGGCTTGAACAAAAAACAGAACTTTTAGGAGGTATTAGAGGAGGAAGTTCTTATAAATTTGGAGTCTATAGAATGGCGGAAAACTCAGATACCAAAGCCGTTCGAAATAGAATGAATGACGGTGTATATGCATGGCATTTAAAATATGGTAAAACCAAAGAAGATGTTTTTGAAAATATTAGAAATACTATTTTAAAAATATGTGAATTCAGTCTAGAAAATAAATTGGAAAAAATAAATACTATAGACCTAGGTGATGCCTATAAATGGAAAATAGCATTCTTATAAAGCGATTATAAAATTTTCAACATTTTCAATAGAGGTGCATTAGATAGAATTTTAATTGGTTTAGGTCAAAAAGTAGAAAAATCCTTAACAATATCAGAAATTAATCAAACCATTCTGCAACAAAAACCAATCGATGAAGACTACTTCACATTTGCTAAACGAATGTGGAATAACTATGGTAAAGAGAACCCAAAAGCTGGTGTTTTTGAAAAATGGCTTCGAAAAAATGAAACAAAAAATAGTAGAAAAGTTGGCTCATATTTACGAGCTATAGATATACTTACTAACCATTTCAAAATAAAGATATATGAAGAAGAGAATTTATCTATTTTAAATACCCTTTATCAAGATTTAAAAGAACATCAAACCAATCCTAACGGAAAATACTTTTATTCTAAAGCTAAATCCTATGGAATTAACCGTTTTTACTCAGCTGCAATAAAAGCATATATAGATTTTTTAAATGATAGTTCCGAAACTAATAATGAGCCATCAGTCCTTTCAGAAAGTCCAACTAATTATATCAAAAAGAATCCTATTAGTATTTATCCAATCTTAAATACTATTTTGTTCGGACCACCAGGTACAGGTAAAACATTCAACACAGTTAACAGAGCCTTAGAAATATGTGGAGAGACAATAGATGGTTTAGACAGAAAGAAAGTAAAAGAATTGTATGATTTAAAAGTAGCTGAAGGTCAAATCATATTTACCACTTTTCATCAAAGTATGTCTTATGAAGATTTTATAGAAGGCATAAAACCTATAGAACCTGAAAAAGATGGCGATCCTGTTATTTACAAAGTAATACAAGGTATCTTTAAAAAAGCCTGTATTGAAGCTTCATTCAACTTTGCACTAGACAACAATGATACAGATACGGATAAGGTTTTAGATTTCTCTTTGACTTACGATAATTTCATTCAGAAATTAGAAGAGAGATTAGCTTCTGAAACGGAGGTTGAGCTTGAAATTAAAAATGGCGGTAAAGTATATGTTGATAGTATATCTCAACAGGGTAATATTCAAATAAAACATTTAGAGGGATTAAGAACATATACCGTATCTAAAACCAGGCTTTCTAAATTGCAAAAGGCAATTACCAATTTAGATGAAGTCTCTAATATAAACGATTCATTTAGAGCTATTATAGGTGGTAGTAACTCAACCGCTTACTGGTCGGTTTTGAATGCCATTCAGAAGGAGAATTATTTTGAAAATACTATAAATAATTTAGAAAGAAAGTACTCGCCAGAAGAAAAAAGAGAGGCAGTAAAAGAATTAGATAAAAACATTTATAAAGGTAATACCGGCAAACCTATTGTATTGATTA
>CAXBHA010000129.1:0-6652 GCA_963974955.1 uncultured Yeosuana sp.
TTATTCATTTTCCAGTTTCCTACTACTATTTGTTGTCTCATTATAAAATATTTTTTATTTTTTGATCATCTGCTTCCACAGAATTAAATAATTTAATGTTTCCTTTTTTATCAACGACCATATATCGTGGTATCCAACTTAGGCCTACAAAGTTTCCAAAGGATCCTTTCCAACCCGATTGCATAAAATAATGGTTCCCTACAACATTATATTTTTCAATACCTTTTTTCCAGGCTTCTTGACTTTTATCCAAGGATAAAAATATATACGTCACTTCTTGATGTTCTTCTTGCAAAGCTTTTACTTTTGGCATTCCCCCAACACAATCTTTACACCAGGACGCCCAAATATCAATAACTAATGTTGATCCTTTATGGGCTTCTAAAATATCCTTAAAAGTCGTTGTATCACCTTTTAATGTAATGAAGGTATCGTTTAATGCGGCTTCTGAAAATGTTGTTGGCTCTTGACCTGTGCAATTAAAAAAAGCTAAGCATGCTAAAACCAAGTATTTTATTTTATTCATGTTTTTAAATTTTTAAAGCTACAAATTTACTCTAATTTTACTTTTGGGTCTAACCAAGCGTAAATTATATCGACAAAAATATTTATTATTATAAAAATTAAGGCAATAATTAATACAGAACCCATAATAACAGGTAAATCTAAGGTGTTTAGTGCATTAACTATTTCTTTACCAAGGCCATTCCATCCAAAAATAAACTCCACAAAAACAGCTCCTGCCAATAAGGATGCAAACCAACCCGAAATAGCAGTAACTACGGGATTCATAGCATTTTTAACAGCATGTTTCCTAATAATTTTAAATTCACTCAATCCTTTGGATCGCGCTGTGCGAATATAATCTTGATTAAACACTTCTAATAACGAACTTCGCATTAACTGAATAACAACCGCAAGTGGCCGTATCCCTAAAACAACAGCTGGAAGAATTAAGTTTTTCCATTGAATATTCATGGACTCACCAAAATCGTCCAATTCATACAAACTTCCCGTCATTTCTAAATGAGTATATTTATGTAAAATGTACCCAAAAAACCAAGCAAATAAAATAGCACTGAAAAAAGAAGGCACACTCATCCCTAAAGTACTAAACACTTGAATAATTTTATCCTGCCATTTATCTTTATAAAGTGCCGAAATTATACCAAAACCTATTCCTAAAAGTAAGGCAATAGCAATAGCCGATACCGCTAACACAAACGTATTTGGAAGTGTTTCTGCCAATACCTGACTTACTTTTTTTCCTTGTTTGGTAAAGGACTCTCTTAAATAAGGAAATTTTAAAACCGTAGTCGTGTTTCCTATTGAAAACAAGGACACGTAGGTATATTTCTCATCACTTAAATACGTGTAATCGTTGGGAGATTTAGAATGAAATGAGATGGGAGATAAATCATTGAGATAATAAAAATATTGAGTGCTCACCGGTTTATCAAAGCCATATTTTTGTTTTACAATGGCCAATTGCTCACTATCTTGATTTTGACCTAACATCATTTGTGCAGGATCTCCAGGTAATACATTAAATAAAAAGAAAATAACGGTAACCACTCCAAATAATGTGAGCAAGGCGTAACCGATTTTATTTAAAAGATAGCTTATCAGACTCTAAAAAGTTTATTGTTTATATTTAAAATTGCCACGAATTCACGAATGTTTTTCACTTGCTGTCCACTGCATACTGACCACTGTACACTAAAGTTCCAAATCATCTATATCATTCCAATGAACCTTTTGCATAATAGTTCCTTTGTACAATTTCAAAATTCCAGGGTTTGATCGTACTACTGTTTTAAGTGCTTTTTCATCACACAAATAAAACTCGAAATTAAGATGGTATTTGTCTGTTATTTTTTGTTTTGCTTCGTCGCCAGAAGCTGTTAAACCGATAACTGTATAACCCTTTTTTAAGGCTTCATCTGAAAATGCTTTTAATTTCCCTGCACCTTCTTTTTCAATAGTTTCCAAACTATACGAGACAATAATAACAAGGTTGTCCTCGGCCAAAAAATGTTGCGTTAAATCTTCATTATTCGATTCAATAGAAAAATCATAAATAGGAGGTTGATAGCCTTCGCTAATAATTTTAGTATCAACAGAAACAAATTTTCCATCTACCGAAGGATAGGAACCATTAGTGGTTATAATTTTTTCCTTTCCATTTTCATTAAATTTCCAATAATATTCCACAACGGGCTTTACAGCATCATCGGGAATTCTCATACCTTCTTGAATGTTTGCGCCAATGTGATAGGCTCTAAAATCCACTACTGGTAAATGCATTAAGACATAATACCCAAACCAAAAGCTTAAAATAAAGCTCAACAATGCTAAAATTGTTACTGTAAGCTTTCCAAATAATGGCTTGATACGCTTAACACCAAAAAATAAAACAAGGATGAAAAACAACAGTACAATATCTTTAGTAAAACTCTCCCAAGGGGTTAGTTTTAAAGCATCTCCAAAACATCCACAATCCCTTACTTTATCAAAATACGCGGAATAAAATGTTAAAAAGGTAAAAAACACAATCATTAACAATAAACTCCATACCGTAAATTTAGGTTTATATCCTATCAATAAAAACACCCCTAAAACAACTTCGAAAACCACTACTAGCACTGAAATAATTAAGGCATAGTGTTCTAAAAAGGGTAAGTTAAGCACTTCGGCACTAAAGTATTCTTGAAGCTTATATGAAAATCCCAAGGGATCGTTAAGCTTTATTAACCCGGAGATAATGAACAATACACCAACAATAATTCGTGATATATTTACGATATACTTCATCTTTTAAAATTTATTTATCCTCATTTAAATGAATCAATGCAAAAACAGCATAATTAATTATGTCTTGGTAATTTGCATCTATTCCTTCGCTTACTAAGGTTTTTCCTTGATTGTCTTCAATTTGTTTGACGCGTAGTAATTTTTGTAAAATTAAATCGGTTAAGGAACTTACTCTCATATCGCGCCAAGCTTCACCATAATCGTGATTTTTATCATCCATTAATTTTTTTGTAATGGCAACCTTTTCTTCATATAAGGTTGTTACTTCATCCATGAACATATCTGGTTGCTCTGCAATACCCTTATCCAATTGAATAAGTGCCATAATACAATAGTTTATAATACCAATAAACTCGCTAACTTCACCTTCATCTACTTTTCTAACATCATTTTGTTGCAAACCACGTATGCGTTGTGCTTTTATAAAAATTTGATCTGTAAGTGAAGGCAAGCGCATAATTCTCCATGCACTTCCGTAATCTTTCATTTTTTTAATAAATAAGTTCTTACATACTTTTATTACAGCATCGTATTGTTTGGAAGTATCTTGCATTGATAAGATTGTATTTTCTGTAAATTTCGATTAAATAGTTTAAAGTTCAAAGTTAAAGACCCAAAGTTTTAGCAGGTATAATTTAGCGTTAAAATTTCAAATCATTTTTAGATAATTAGGTTAACTTTGAAGTCTAATACATTGAAAATTGACTGTTCAAGATGACCATTAATTGCAAAGGGCAACTTATAGATTTATCGTTACCAAAAGTCATGGGGATTTTAAATATTACTCCAGATTCGTTCTATGACGGCGGAAAACATACTAAAGAAAAAGATGTTTTAAAACATGTTGAAAGCATGTTACTGGACGGTGCTACTTTTATTGATGTTGGTGGCTATAGCTCAAAACCTAATGCGGATTTTGTGAGTGAAGGTGAAGAGCTAAAACGTATTTTACCTATTGTTACATCTATTGTAAAAGAATTTCCAGAGGCCTTAATTTCGATAGATACTTTTAGAAGCCAAATTGCAAAGGCATGTATAGAGTCGGGTGCATCACTAATTAATGATATTTCTGCTGGAAAACTTGATGATGGCATGTTGCAAACTATAGCAGATCTGCATGTTCCATATAGTATGATGCATCTGCGAGGAACACCACAAACCATGCAACAATTCACCCATTATGAGAATCTTTTAAAAGACATTTTGTTTTATTTTTCTGAACGTGTTGTAGCTGCAAGAAAATTGGGCATTGTTGATATGATCGTTGACCCTGGGTTTGGTTTTGCAAAAACCAGCGAACAGAATTATCAATTGTTAAATCAACTGGAATTGTTCAACATGTTGGAATCACCTATTCTAGTTGGTGTTTCAAGAAAATCCATGATTTACAAAACCTTAAAAACCACTGCTGCCGAATCGCTTAATGGCACCTCGGTTTTAAATACCATAGCCTTACAAAAAGGCGCTTCTATTTTACGGGTTCATGATGTTAAGGAAGCCGTGGAATGCATCAAACTTGTTCAATCCTTAAACCCCAAGACTATTTAATGAAACCTTTTTTTTATTGCTTAATCCTTATCATGTGTTATGCTTGTGGAAAGGAAAAAATTGTTCAACTACCTGAAATAAATCATTCTAAAATTTCCAAAATAAATGATGTTTCTGCCGCTTATTTATTTTATGATGAAACAGCAAAAGATACTGTAGAACTCAATAGAAAGAATTTAATAAGTACCACCAATTGGTTAGTAAATGTTGATAAACGATTAACGTTGCGACAGGCTATTCCAAAAATCATGTTTTTACAAGATAAAAAGAAAAATGCCGAATTACATAAAAACGAAAATGCTAAAAATTTTTATACTTGTAATGATGTTAGTAAACATAGCTTAGGATTTGTGGATTTTACTGATGTAACCTATCATCTGGATACTTTTAAAAACAAGAATAATATTCCTGAAAATAACCAACTTATAACCATTACAGTTCAATCGTTAGATTCAATAACAGTTTCATTTACCATTGATGAGGCTACCTTAAGCCATACATCAAACCATGACCAGTTATTAACCCATTTAGAGACCAATATTATCAAAGAGGGCAAGGCTATCATTATCTTGGAATTCAGTAAAAACCTATCGTTTCAGGATTATATAACCTTAAAACATGTGCTTTCAAAAATAGATTTAAAAAATGTGAACATAGCCGATGACGAATTTGTTTTTAATTAACCATATTTTATTAAATTTACCAAAACCCTTGTACGTTGGATATTTTTAAAGATCTTTTAAAATTCACGGTTGTTGATGTCATTGATGTTATTTTAGTAGCACTTCTACTCTACTACATTTACAAACTGGTAAAAGGTACGGTTGCCATTAATATTTTTATTGGAATTATCATTATATATTTGGTTTGGCGGCTCACCGATTTGCTGCACATGGAATTACTAACTAGCATTTTTGGTGGTTTCATGAAAGTAGGGATTATTGCGCTTATTGTTGTTTTTCAACCTGAAATTCGGAAATTTTTATTAATGGTTGGCTCGACAAATTTTAGCAGAAGGCGAAACTTTTTAAAACATCTTAATTTTTTAAAAGCTGAAACAGGAGACGAAACCCATGTAGAGACTATTGTTTCGGCATGTAATAAACTAGCTATCAGTAAAACGGGTGCCTTAATAGTTTTTGAGCGAAATAATAATTTGGATTTTCTTATGACTACTGGTGACGAAATGAATATTAGAGTGACTCAGCCAATCATTGAAAGTATTTTTTTTAAAAACAGTCCGTTGCATGACGGTGCCATTATTATAAAAAACAATATTGTAAAGGCGACTCGGGTTATTCTTCCTGTTAACAACGAAAAAATTATCCCACAACGTTTCGGCCTTAGGCATAGAGCAGCTATTGGTGTTACTGAAAAAACAGATGCCTTGGCACTGGTTGTAAGCGAAGAAACCGGGCATATTTCCTATTTTGTAGATGGTGAATTTATTGTTTTTAAAGACACCACAGAGCTAACCGAACGAATTAAAAACGATTTGATGTAGTAAAGATCTCAAAACCTAAACCACTTCTTCTTCCTTTAAGAACTGAACTTCATATAGGTTTTTGTAATACCCGTTTTCTTTCTTTAAAAGCTCTTTGTGTGTTCCTTGTTCTACAATATTACCAGAATCCATGACAATAATTTTATCAGCCTTTTTAATGGTTGCCAACCTATGTGCAATAATAATGGATGTTCTTCCTTTTGTAATCTTATCTGTTGCTGTTTGAATAAGCTGTTCAGAATAGGAATCAACCGAAGAGGTCGCCTCGTCTAAAACCAGTATACTTGGGTTGGTTACATAGGCTCTTAAAAACGAAATTAACTGGCGTTGTCCAGACGACAGCATAACACCTCGCTCTTTAACATTATAGTAATACCCCCCTGGCAAGCTGGATATAAAATCGTGAATACCAATATCCTTAGCTGCCTGAATTACTTGTGCTTCGGTGACTTCCGGATTATCAAGCGAAATGTTACTGTAAATAGTATCTGCAAATAAAAACACATCCTGTAAAACCACCGCAATTTGCTTTCTTAATGATGCTAAGGTTACTTCTTTAATATCTATACCGTCAATTGCAATAGTACCTTCCTTAATTTCATAAAACCGATTTAACAAATTAATAATGGTCGATTTCCCTGCTCCCGTAGCACCAACAATAGCCACTGTTTCTCCATCTTTAACATCAAACGAAATACCGTTTAAAACAAGTTCATCTTCAACATAGCTAAAATAAACATCGCTAAAACCAATAGCTCCTTTAAACGATTCAACTTCTATAGTTCC
>CAXBHA010000130.1:0-6640 GCA_963974955.1 uncultured Yeosuana sp.
CATACACTAAGGTAGGACATAGTCCTATTATGAGGATGACATACACTAAGGTAGGACATAGTCCTATTATGAGGATGACATACACTAAGGTAGGTCATTATGAGGATGACATATACTAAGGTAGGACATAGTCCTTATGAGGATGGCATACATCAGTGCAGCACGAAGTCCTACTATGAGGATGACACATCAGTGTAGCACGCCGTCCCCATACCCAGAATACATCATAAAGCCCTGAAAGGGCGATATACTTATTCCTTATTCCCAAACATGTTTCTCATCATAATCAACCTTGTATTTTTCTAAAAACTGACGATATTCTTCTTTAAAATCTTTTTTACGATGATGTTGGTGCTGATTTTTAATATAATTGATAACCACATCTACCTCACTTGGATTTACAGAAAATGCACCATAACCATCTTGCCAAAAGAAGTTTCCAAGGCTTTTATCTTTGGTTTTTATCCATTTAGACGAATTGGCTTTTATTTTCTGTACCAAGGTCATTAAGGCTATTTTTTTGGAAAGCATACATAAAATGTGAATGTGATTTGTATAACCACCCACTATTAAAACAGTACATTCAAGCTCATTACAAATTCCGCCGATATACGCATGCAGTTCTTGCTCGTAAGGCGGAAAAATGAATTCTTGTCTATACTTAGTGCTGAATACGATATGTATATAATTTTGTACTAATGACTGTCCCATAGTATTGCACCCTTTCAGGGTTTTTATTTTTTTTTTAAGGGATGGACGGTGTCCACCCATATTAAATATCGTCCTTTCAGGACTGGTTAGTGCTACTTTTATATCTTTTCTTAAAGGGATGGACTTTGTCCACCCATTTTATATATCGTCCTTTCAGGACTGGTTAGTTGTACTTTTAGTTCTTTTCTTAAAGGGGATGGACTTTGTCCTCCTGTTTTAAATGTCGTCCTTTCAGGACTAATAGTTATTTTATTTCAATTAATCCATATCCAATAGGAAATTCATTATTTTTCTTGTCAGATTTTACAGCATCTAGAGGAACATTGTTATCATGATATAATCTTGATATTTCTTCGGCTGAATAATATTTTAACTGATTAAACTCTTTAATGTGATAGGGAATACCTTCTCCGCCCATAAGAACATTACTTTTAGATTCTATATGAAAATGTAAATGTGGCAAGTCAGAATTTCCGCTGTTGCCTAATAAACCAATAACCTGTCCTTTTTTAACTTCATCTCCTATGTTTACTTTAAGGCTATTTGGTATTAAATGACCATAAAGTGCATGTAAATCATTTCCAATATCAATAATTACATAGTTTCCAGCAATTGTTTTTCCGTTCATAGGAACAGCCATTTCTTCTGATAGTGGTTTGTTTTCTATAATAGTATCCTTTATATCTACCACAACTCCGTCTGCAACAGATACTATTTCAAGACCGTATCCATACCAATTTTTATTGATGCTACTATCCTCTTTTGCAAATTTCCCATCATCATTTACATAAATCCAATCAAGAGCAAAACGTTGCGGATAAATAACGTTTCCATTTGAAAAAAACCTACTGTTTTTATGCCCTTCAGCTTCATATAGCCATTTTCCTTTTTTGTGAAATGGTAGCCCTAATATGAGTTTAGTTGTATTCGGAATCTCTAAAATTGTTGATTCAAAAGTGTATGCTATAGATGCTCCATTATCTTTATGTATAGTAAAATGAAGTCTGTGAAATATTTTTTTAGGAATATTTTTAATGTCTTTAAATTCTATGTTTAAATTAAGAACTCCAAATTGATTCGCAGAAATCATTTTTAAGTCATTGTCGTGTGTTAATTTTGGTCGTTCAAGATTCTTATCAATGTATTTAGCATCAAAAGTAGCTATAGGTAATTCGGTTGATGATACATCAACTATTTCAACTTTTTTTAATGTAATAGCTGCTTTGTAATTATTGAGAATATTTAATTCGTAAGCGAGAACATTTTTATGATTCGCATGAATTAAACTGCTTAAAAAAGTAACGTTGGTCTCAAGAGGAAAATTAGATTCTTTAAGTGTAACCAGAACCTCTTTCTCAGGTTTTTCGGTAAGATTTTTTGAATCTTCCGTGTGTTTACAACTCGTTAGCAGTACTAGATAACTTAATAGAAAAAGATACTTCATAAATCCTATTTTAAGGTTTTAAATTTGAGGTAATTAACGTTATTACCATGTTGTGTTTAGTTTTTTAGCGCTCTTTTTATATAACTATCAAAATCTTTTCTTTCGATTTGAAGTTTATCTTTTAGAAAAGCGAAGTAAGCATCATTTGAACCTGACTTATGAAATTCTTTTACATTACCCCCTTCTATTTGAAGCGCTTCCAAAAAACCTTGAACACCATATTTTTCATAAATTTTACCCATTAGAAAGCCACCAATTACATATCTAAAATCAGTAAAATGTTCTCCATTAGGAATTTGTTTTAATTTATCAATATCCGACAGGTCAAAGCTTGGGTTTTGTTTTAAAAATTCTTGTAACTTATTTAAGTGCCATTCTAAAGACTCTCCTCCACTACCTCCATAATAGGTGGCTATTCCTTCCCCTATCCAAAAATGATACTCTTTTGGAACTAAATCATAAGTATATAAATGAACTAACTCGTGAGGGTAGTATTCTGAATTATTACCTGCGTAAATGAGTTTGTTATGAATACTGGCTACGCCACCAGTTTGTGCAGGTTGATACATTTTATTCATATATTCATATCCCCAAATGTCTACAATATCACGAGCATTATTAGCAACAAAATAATCAAATTCCATAGGCGCAACATTAAATTCATTTGCCAAGAAAATATTGAATTCATTCATCTTTTTAGCTTTTTCAATGTCAAATTTGTGAAATGGATGCACATAATAATTAATATTTCCTATTTTATGATGCTCTAAAACACTCTTGTAATATTCAGCGCTACTAATTAATAAATACTTTTCGCCAATCTTTTTAGCATAAACAGACGTTATTGCATCTAAATGGATTTCTCCATTGTTGTCTATATGAGTAAATGCGCTTTTAAGAGCGTAATAATTATTTTCAACAGGAAAAACCCCAATAATTTTACATTGCATTTTATGTTCCCGAGAGTTCAAATTTTGAACGCCAACGGCCCATAAATATTCATCAGGAATTTTCATAGTGTCAAAGGACCAAAATTGCGATTGATGATCTTGAAACGTACCTTCGTTTAGATAGCTTTTCCATAATCCAATGATTTCTTTTTCGGGTTCATCTTCAGCGTTCTCAACTTCACTACCGATAAAGAAAACCAAATTAGATGCTAATTTTGCTGTTTCATTCTGGGAATAACAGATCTTAAAAATGAAGATTACTGTTAGAAACATTATTTTTTTCATATTCGTTTTAATTTAAGCACAACGCTATTTCATCATTTTTGGGAAGCCAAAATTTTTCATTGAAATTTAAATAAAGAATTGTGATATCCTCATTTTTAACATCTTTTGATATAATCAATTCGCGTTTAATAGGTTCTTTATTTTATCCATAATTTCTAATAAGAAGTAAACTGCATTTGCACTTTTTACAGGTTTATTTAATTCCCAATTGGCTTCCACTATTTTTTTGTATTCCGTTGTATGAGTATTTCTATTTTTTCTTGTACAGATTGCTTTTACAATAAACAAAAAATATGATAATTAATAATATTCATTTATAGATATCTTCATTTTTTAAAAATTAAAGCCAAAATGTAAGCCAAGTTCTCCAAAGAACAATTTAGACCATTTATCATCTAATTGTTTAAAATCTTCTGGCATTTTTGTATGATAAGGACGATGAGTAATGGCTAATGAAGGTTCTATGAAAAAAGTCCCCTTAAATAGTTTTTTATGATATCCTAAACGATAGGTATTAAATATTTGAAAACCAGTATCAATCTTTTGTTCGTTTTCATTCATAAAATCTTGCCACGCATTCATAACATGAATGCTACTGTACAAACCTTTCCATAAAAAACGTTGATAAGCAACTGCAAACCCTTTTTCTTTAATAAACCCAGGAAAATTTTCATTTGGGTCTGTTTTTGATTTTCCATATGGAATTCCAAGTGGTTCAAAATATTTCCACGTTTTGATCTCTAATGAAATAGCATCTTTTGGACTCATTCGATACCCCAAATTAAGTTGTACAAAATCTGGACTTTCGGCATCCGGGATTACATTCATAATCATAAAAGCTGAACTCCCAATAAAACAAGGTTTGTTTTCTATTTCTTGCTGGGTGTATTGCGCATTTAGTTTTAGAAAACTTACAAATAGTATGATACTTAAAAGACGTGTTTTTTTCAACATTGTTATACATTTTAATGATTAATTACAATGCAAAACTAAACAGGTACTTAAAGAAAAATCGTTCACTTAAGTGAAGAAACGGATGTTATTTTTTTGCCTTTTCTATAATTCTTGCCTTTATTCTACTTAAAGATTGCGGTTTTATTCCCAAAAAACTTGCTATTTGGTGTTGAGGAATACGTTGTATAAGGTCCGGTCTTTTGTCAACTAAGTTAAGATAGCGCTGCTCGGGAGAGGATATTTTAAAGTCATCGAAATCAATTTGTTGTTTCGAAACGAGGTTTTCTGAAAGAATGCGACACAATGATTCAAATTTCGGGAATTTCTGAAACATTTCTGATTCCATCTCGGCATTTGAAATAAGTAGTATAGAATCTTCAACACAGCTTATATAATACTTAGACGGTTTAGTGTCTATTACACATTGAGGTGTAATTGCTTCTAGTTCCGTGTGAAAAGCTGTCGTTTTTTCCTCTCCCTCAATTACATAATAAGTACGTACACATCCTTTTAATACAAAATATCCTTGATTAGAGATTTCCCCTTGTTTTAATAATATCTGTCCCTTTTTTACAGTATGAAAAATATCTAAAGAAGCAATCGTTTCCTTTTCGTTTTCATTTAAATCAATATACGTTGAGATGTAATCAAATAATAAATTTTGTGTTTTCATTTTGAATTCAGTGTCATTTTTGTACCTAATTTTAAAATTATGTAGCCTTTATTCAAGACGGGGTCATTATGATTACCAACGTTGTTGTGTTATGGAAAGTTGCTGCTTTGTAAACGAGCAATTTCCAGCGGAAATTCAGAAGTTTGCAAAAAAGCAACAAGTTTTAGTTTAGCTAAATATAGCAATTTTATATACACGGTATTACCTACAGTAATTTATCTAAATACATTTTAAATTCAATTTTATGAGATTCCGTTTTTAGTTGATTCATAATCAACGCTCCTTTCATTTCGTCCACTACATTTGAGCTATTTATAAATATACTTTTCGGATACATTTTTATTCCTAATTCGTTAAGAAATTCCCTAGAATCAATAATATGTGTAAAATTAAATGGCCTCTTTTTTAAGAATTTTTCTACTACTTCTTTAGATTCAAATGTAATTGCAATAAAATTAATTTTATCCTCATACTCTTTCTTTATTTCATTTAAAAAATCAATCTCTGCCACACAGGGTACACAACTTGTATACCAGATATTAATAAATGTTGGTTTTTCATTATCAATACCAAAGTCATAATATTTCCCATCCAAACGTTTTAATTTTTCTTTTGGAAATTCTGTTCCAATAAGAGAATAAATTTTTTCTTGATTAGTTTTTTGAATTGCTCCTATAGATTTTGTGATTGTGTTTAACTTAAATACATTAATTATAGAGTCCGTACTTCTGTATTGCTCAATAATATATTCTATAAGGGAAGAGTTTTTATGCTGTAATACCGTAGATTTAGTTTGTTTATATGCTATATATTCAGATTCTGTATATATAATTCCAGTATAAGAATCTTTATAGAATGATTTGTCTTTTTGACTACAAGAAACGAAACTCAGAATTATTAAAATTAAAATGGATGTTGTTTTTTTCATTATTGTAGGTAACAGGTTTTAAATGAAGCTAAATATAGCAATTTTTATACAAGGTGTTGGCCACTATGCTTTTTTCAATTCCAATCAATATTGTTAACGTTTCTTACATTGGCCTTTTCAACGTTAAATTTTTCTAGGCCAATCTCAGAATAAAATATTGAGTCAATTTTACTGGATATTTTATATCCATTACTTTCTTTTAGTTTTATACTTTTTTTCAATTCTGTATTTAAATCACGAATCTTAAAATATGAAATAATCCCTTCACAACATCCTAATCCACTATATTTGATAATCTCGGCCTTGTTAACATTAAATCTGGCTACATCAGGATGCATGAATATTTTGTTTTTTCCAATTAGGAAAGAATCTTTTGGTTGTTGAAAATATATTGTCCATAATCCGCCTCCATTTCCCCATTCTCCCTTATGATATCCAGACATAAGGACATCAGTTAATCCATCATTATTTATGTCTAGTACTATTCTACTCAGTCTTTCTTGCGCTCCATCATATAAATATTTATCGATATCTGATAAATAATCACTAGTTACAATTCTTAGAAAGTCATTTTCATTATTTGTCCAAGATGTGCAGATAATTAAAATTAATACTAATGATATACGCTTCATTTTTTTTGTATTCTGACTAACGTAAAATTAAGTTATTGTTTTTCAGCAAGTTGCAAATCTTTA
>CAXBHA010000131.1:0-6640 GCA_963974955.1 uncultured Yeosuana sp.
ATAATGCTATGTAGACCAATTTTTTCATAACCTAACTCCTATTCCAAATTCGACAGCTTCGGCTTTAAATGCATGTGTTTTTAAGGTTACAGCCCCAAACCATTTGTTGCTAAAATAACGTTTTAAACCAATTCTGACATACGTTCGTCCTTCAAAATCAAAGGGATAATACACATAATATCCCAATTGAGTAACTAATGATAATCTATTCACAAACAACTCATGTCCTGCAAACACACCAACACGTTTATAATCTTCATTACCAGTAGTTGGTTCTTCTGGAAAGGAAACCGACCGATAGTAAATATATTCCTTTAAAAAATTTGAGAAAAACACATCCGTACCAAACTGCAAAGCACTTTTTTGATTGATACGCTTATCTGCATAAACAGACGCTATATAAAACGGGAATTGCCCACTACCTACCACATCACTTTCATTAATTCCGGTTCTAAAAACAAAATTATATTTTATAGGCTCAGTAAATTTTGTGCCTATTTCATTACTATCCAATACTTTATATTCTCGTTCTTCCGCATTTAAATTATAGTTAACACCAATATTTAAGGTTATGGAATTAATACTTGAGTTGGGTGACTTTATATTGGCATTGGAATAATGAATAAAAGAAAAGCCTGCTTGTAAACCAAACTGATCAAAAAGTCTTTCTTTTTTATAGTTGAGCATCATAAAAGTACTGCTCAAAATTTTAGAGCCAAAAGCATTATTCCGGTAGTTGGATTCTTTGTTGTATGGATTTGTGTTAAAAGCTAGGCCTTGACCAATTCGAAACATTAAATTTCGATTTAAAAAGTAAAAATTATAATGGGTGTAGATGGAATAATTATTTCCTAAAACATCATTCTTGAGATTCTGATAAATAAATGACACCCCGTAATCTGGATAGTTGTAACGCTGTTCCCAAGCTTGATTTCCAAATGTTTTTTTGCTATAACTTAAAATAAAACCTTCAGGATGCCCTTTAATTAAGTGTAGAATATCGTTATTATGAAGTGCAATATTTCCTTTAAAATAGTTAATGTCTACTACCGAGGTCTGCTTATTTTCTTGAGAAAATGTTACACTGTAACTTATAAAAAAAAAACAAATAACAAATAGTCTCATTAACAGATTGCTTATCTCGCAAAAATAACAGAATAATTAAAATATCTTAGATGCAATAGCTTTTATATTGTCACTTTTACCCATTGAATAAAAGTGTAATACTGGTACACCTGCTTTTTTAAGTTCCTGAGACTGTTTAATAGCCCATGCAATGCCAACTTCGCGCACGTCGTTATTATTCTTGCATTTTTCAACATCATTAATTAATGCTTCTGGTAAATCGATTTTAAAAACTTGTGGCAATAATTGCAAGTGTTTCTTTACTGCAATGGGTTTTATTCCTGGAATAATAGGGACAGTAATTCCAGCTTTTTTAGCCTCTTCGACAAAAGAGAAATACTTGTCATTATCAAAAAACATTTGCGTTACAATATAGTCGGCACCAGCATCTACCTTTTCTTTTAATCGTTTTAGATCGCTACTTAAAGAGGGGGCTTCTAAATGTTTTTCGGGATAACCGGCGACACCTACACAAAAGTTTGTTTTATAATCAGATTCTATAACTTCATGTAAATATTTTCCTTTATTTAAATCACACATTTGCATCACTAAGTCTTTTGCATAGGTATGGCCGCCTTTTGTAGGTTCGAAATATTTTTGATGTTTCATAGCGTCCCCGCGTAAGGCCATCACATTATCAATGCCCAAATAATGACAATCCACCAATAAGTATTCGGTTTCTTCTTTAGAAAATCCGCCACATAATACATGCGGAATGGTGTCCACATTATATTTATGCTTTATAGCGGCACAAATACCAACAGTTCCGGGACGCATACGTGTGATTTTTCTATCTAAAAGCCCTTCACCTTTATCTATATAAATATACTCTTCCCTTGATGTGGTTACATCAATAAATGGCGGGTTGAATTCCATTAACGGATCTATATTATCATACAACTCTTGAATATTTCGTCCTTTTTGAGGTGGAATAATTTCAAACGAAAACAATGTTTTTCCGTTAGCCTTTTTTATATGTTCTGTTACTTTCATTTGTGCTGAATTTATTTCAGTATCTATTTTTTTTGTTGGTCTTAACACACCCGACAGCTATCGGGAGAAGCAATCTGTATGTTAACTTGAGATTACTTCGTCGTCCCGATTTTTATAGGGACTTCTCGTAATGACGTTACTCATCTGCAATCACAGGGCCCAACCATTTACTTGCCTTTTCTTTAGTAATCCCCTTTCTAACGGCATAATCTGTTATTTGATCATCTGTGATTTTTCCCAAACCAAAATATTTCGCTTCTTGATTTGCAAAATAATATCCAGAAACCGCTGCGGCTGGCCACATCGCTAAACTTTTGGTAAGGGTTACCCCTATTTGTTTTTCTACATCCAATAACTTCCAAATCGTTTCTTTTTCTAAATGGTCCGGACAGGCAGGATAACCTGGCGCAGGACGAATCCCTTTATAATTTTCTTTTATCAAATCGTCATTGGTTAAAGTCTCATCTGCCGCATAACCCCAATGTTTGGTCCGTACTTGTTTGTGTAAATATTCAGCTAATGCTTCTGCAAATCTATCGGCAATGGCTTGCGCCATAATCGCATTATAATCATCCTCTTTTGCCTTATAACTATCGGCTAACTCTTGTGCACCAAAAATGGCGACACAAAAGGCTCCCATATAATCTGTAGTACCCGTTTCCTTTGGTGCAATAAAATCTGCCAAAGCTATATTAGGAATTCCTTCTCTTTTACTTAATTGCTGTCGCAAAGTTCTAAAAACGGCTATTTCTTGACCTTTCTTTTGAATTGAAATATCGTCATCTTGAATGGTATTAGCTTCAAACAATCCGAAAACAGCTTTTGGTTTCAACAATTGTTTTGCGATTATTTCTTTAACCATATTTTGTGCATCTTCAAACAATTGGGTTGCTTGTTCACCAACAACCTTATCGGTTAAAATATCTGGAAATTTTCCATGTAACTCCCAACTTCTAAAAAATGGGCTCCAATCTATAAAGGGAAGCAATTCTTTTAGACTTAGTTGTTCTAACATTTGAATTCCTAATGCTTTGGGTTTTACAATTTCAGATGTTGTCCAATCAATTTTAAACTTTCGTTTTCTGGCTTCAATAATAGAAATAAACGATTTCTCCTTTCCGCGTTTTAAAAATTTCTCTCGGAACTCATCGTAATCCTTTTTTAAATTGGTTACATAATTATTAGTGGTTTTTTTATTCAATAAATCGCCAACAACCGTAACCGCTCTAGAAGCATCATTTACATGTACCACCGCATTTTTATATTGCGTATCTATCTTTACTGCTGTATGTGCCTTGGATGTTGTAGCGCCGCCAATTAACAACGGAATTGTGAAATTTTGACGCTCCATTTCTTTAGCCAGATACACCATTTCATCCAGCGACGGAGTAATTAATCCGGACAATCCAATAACATCAACTTTGTGTGCCTTTGCCTCAGAAATAATTTTTTCTGGTGGTACCATAACACCTAAATCCACTATTTCGTAATTATTACATGCCAGCACAACGCTGACAATGTTTTTACCAATATCGTGCACATCTCCTTTTACGGTCGCCATTAATACTTTACCGACTGGTTCTAGCCCCCTAGCCCCCAAAGGGGGAACGAGCAACTCTTCCTTAATTTTCTCTAAAACATTATCAAGATTAGACAATACTTCTTTATTTGTAAACCGAACAACTCTATACCCTTCATTTTCTAACCACTTTGTTCGTTCTTCGTCTGATATTTTATTTTCGGGCAATTGATGAATTAATCCATCTATCTCAATAATTAAATGCGTTTTCAAACACACAAAATCAGCAATATAATTACCTATAATATGTTGTCTTCTAAATTTATATCCTTCTAGCTTTTTTCCACTTAACATATGCCACAACAAAACTTCTGCCTCAGTTGGTTGATTTCTCATTTTCTTAGCATGCTCTAATAACAATACATAATTCAGTGGGTCTGCTGTTTTCCAGTGCAAAGTCCCCTTAGGGGATTTAGGGGCTTTTTTCGCGGCTTCAATAAATGGATTCAAATAACCCACTGCTTTTTTCATAACACGGGCAGATTTTACCACTTGTGGTAAAAACATTTTTCCTGCGCCAAATAAATCGCCTACCACATTCATTCCAATCATTAAATGACCTTCAATAACATCAATTGGTTTATTGGCTTGTTGTCTTGCTTCTTCTACATCTTCAATAATAAAAGCATCAATCCCTTTTACTAAGGCATGCGTTATCCGGTCTTGAATTGGATTTTCTCTCCATGATAGGTCCAATCCTTTTTCTACTTTTGACCCTTTTACCGTTTCAGCAAAGTCTAACAGTCGTTCAGTTGCATCGTCACGTCTGTCTAAAATAACATCTTCAACTCTTTCTAATAAATCTTTGGGAATATCGTCGTACACCTCTAACAAGGCCGGATTAACAATGCCCATATTCATCCCTGCTTGAATAGCATGATACAAAAAAACCGAGTGCATAGCTTCCCGGACACCATCATTTCCCCGAAATGAAAACGATACGTTGCTTACACCACCACTTACACTTGCATTGGGTAAATTTTGACGTACCCAACGTGTGGCTTCAATAAAATCGATAGCGTTTCTTTTGTGCTCATCCATGCCTGTAGCCACAGGGAAAATATTTAAATCGAAAATAAGATCTTCTGATGGGAAACCTACTTTATTAACCAAGATATCGTAAGAACGTTTTGAAATTTCTATTCTTCTATCATAGTTATCGGCTTGCCCAACCTCATCAAAAGCCATCACAATAACAGCAGCTCCATAGCGCTTTAATTGTTTAGCTTCCCAGATAAATTTTTCTTCTCCTTCTTTTAATGAAATTGAATTTACTACACATTTTCCTTGTACTACTTGCAACCCAGCTTCTATAATTTCCCATTTAGAACTATCAATCATGATAGGGACTCTACAGATATCAGGTTCGGCAGCAATTAAGTTTAAGAAACGAACCATAGACTCTTTGCCATCGATAAGGCCGTCGTCCATATTGATGTCTATTATTTGGGCGCCTCCATCGACTTGATGACGTGCAACATCAAGAGCCTCATCAAACTTTTCGTCTTTAATTAATCTTAAAAACTTACGAGAACCTGCCACATTAGTGCGTTCACCAACATTTATAAAATTGCTGTTTTCATTGAGAACTAGGGGCTCTAATCCTGAAAGTTTCATGTATTTCCTTTGGTTGTTGGTACTCATTTTTTTGTTTTATAATAATTAATGAAACCGTTAATCGATTTTTTACACATTTCTATCTGTATCAATATTGTTTTTAAATCTTCATTCGAGACAAACTGCTGATCATTAGAAAGATATAACTGAGTTTCTAACTCATACAAAGAACCCCTAGAAATATATAAAAAATGAATTGTTTCTTTTGCAGATTGTCTTCCACAGCCTTCTGCTATGTTAGATGGAATGGACACAGAACATCTTCGAATTTGACTTGTAATTCTATACAATTCTTCCTTCGGAAATTCTTTAGTTAAATTATATACTTGATCAACTAAGCTCCTTGCCTCATTCCAAACATCTAATTCTATATAAGACTTCATATATTCGATTTTACTAACAACTAACAACTAACTACCACTTCTCTTGGTTTATATTTTGCTGCGAGTTCTGCAATAACTCTTATATGATCTGGAGTTGTACCACAACAGCCTCCAATAATATTTATTAAATTTTTCTTGAAATACTCTTCAATTTGCTCACCCATATCTTCAGGTGACTCATCATATTCTCCAAAGGCGTTTGGCAACCCTGCATTGGGATGTGCCGAAATGGCGAACTCTGTTTTATTGGCAATAGCTTCTAAGTGTGGTTGTAACAAATGAGCTCCCAAAGCACAATTAAAACCAACTGACAGTAATGGCATATGTGACACAGAAATCAAAAAAGCTTCTGCTGTTTGCCCGGATAACGTTCGTCCGCTAGCATCGGTAATGGTTCCACTTAACATGACGGGCATATCAATATTTCGTTCTTCTTTGACTTCTTCAATAGCAAATAAAGCCGCTTTTGCATTTAAAGTATCAAAAACGGTTTCAACTAATAGTAAATCAACACCTCCATCAATCAACGCTTCAACTTGCTGTTTGTATGCAATTCGTAATTCATCAAAAGTTACGGCTCTAAACCCTGGGTCGTTAACATCTGGTGACATGCTCGCTGTTTTGTTTGTTGGCCCAATAGAACCCGCAACAAACCGTGGTTTATGTGGCTCTTTTGTAGTGAATTCTTCCGCAACTTCTTTAGCTATTTTTGTCGATTGATAATTAAGTTCATACACCAAATCTTCCATGTGATAATCTGCCATGGCAATAGTTGTCCCAGAAAAGGTATTGGTTTCAACAATATCGGCTCCGGCTTTAAAATATTTAGCATGTATTGTTTTAATGGCTTCTGGTTGTGTAATAGACAGCAAATCATTATTTCCTTGAAATGATGTAGGATAGTCTTTAAAAAGTTCTCCTCGAAAATAGGCTTCAGAAAATT
>CAXBHA010000132.1:0-6631 GCA_963974955.1 uncultured Yeosuana sp.
TTGGTTTTCAATGGATTCTTCATTTCGTTCCACTCCATTCTGAATGACAAAAATGATATTATGAATGAATACGGACATTCAATTAAATTTATCTTAATAACGTAAAGTTATCAATAATTATTCCTCTTTTATTCCAATTAAATTAAAATCTAAATGTTTTTTAACTAAATCTGTGTTTTTAACTTTCACAACGACCTCGTCACCTAGTTGATACATCCTTTTTGTGTTTTTACCAACCAAAGCATATTGCGTTTCATCAAACACATAATGGTCGTCTTTAATATCTCTAACACTCACCATGCCTTCGCATTTATTAGAAATGATTTCTACATAAATGCCCCAGTCTGTAACCCCTGAAATAACACCGACAAATTCTTCATCTTTATGATCTTCCATAAACCGAATTTGCATATATTTTATGGAGTCGCGCTCTGCTTTAGTGGCTAGGTTTTCCATATTGCTTGAATGGTTACATTTATCTTCGTAAATAGCTTCATTAACCGATGTGCCACCATCTAAATACTGTTGTAGTAACCGATGTGCCATCACGTCTGGATACCGACGTATAGGTGATGTAAAATGGCTGTAATAATTAAATGCCAAACCATAATGTCCAATATTATGTGTTGTATATTCCGCCTTACTCATACTACGAATGGTTAAAGTATCTACTAAATTTTGTTCTTTTTTACCGACAACATCTTGTAATAAATTATTTAAAGAAGTGGTTGTGCTTTTTTTATCTTTAAAATTTAGTTTATATCCAAATTTAGATACAATACCTTGTAAAGTGGTTAGTTTACTAGCATCGGGTTCGTCATGCACACGATAAACAAACGTCTTTTTAGGGGATTGTTTACCGACAAATTCGGCCACTTTTTTATTAGCTAGCAACATAAATTCTTCAATAAGTTTGTTGGCATCTTTAGCATCTTTAAAAAATACGCCGATAGGATTTGCATGCTCATCTAAATCAAATTTAACTTCAACTTTATCAAAAGAAATAGCTCCATCACGCATACGTTTTTTACGCATGATTTTTGCAAGTTCGTCTAATTTTAAAACTGCTTGAGCAATTTTTTGAGTTGTGTTATATGCTTTTCCTGTTAATGAAACTTCTTGTGGAATGGTTGTATTTATTTGAGACGTTTCGACTGCGCTCAACGTGACATTTTTATTATTTTCAATGATAGCTTGTGCTTCTTCGTAAGCAAATCGGGTATCGCTATAAGTAACGGTTCTACCAAACCATTGATTTTTAAGTTCTGCTTTTTCATTTATCTGAAATACCGCTGAAAATGTATATTTTTCTTCATGTGGTCGCAACGAACACGCATTATTTGATAAGACTTCTGGCAGCATAGGCACCACTCTATCAACTAAATAAACCGAAGTTGCCCGTTCGAAAGCTTCATCATCTAAAATAGTTCCTTCTTGAACATAATGAGACACATCTGCAATATGAATTCCTATCTCAAATAATCCGTTATTTAATACTTGAAAGGATAGCGCATCATCAAAATCTTTTGCATCTTTTGGGTCAATGGTAAAGGTTAATACATCACGCATATCTCTGCGTTTTGCAATTTCTTCGGCAGTAATAGAGGTATCGAGCTTATTTGCAAATTCTTCTACTTCCTGTGGAAACTCATATGGTAAACCATACTCTGCTAAAATAGCATGTATTTCTGTATTATGTTCACCAGGTTTACCTAAAACTTTTAAAACTTTTCCATTGGGTGAATCTGCTTTTTCAGGCCAATCCTCTAGAGATACCAATACCTTATCACCATCTTCAGCTTTATTGATTTTATTAATTGGTACAAATATGTCCTTGTACATTTTATTACTATCTGGAATTACAAATGCGTAATTATTGTGCACTTGAATAACACCCACATAGTCACTTTTTGCACGTTTTAAAACCTGGGTTATTTCACCTTCCATTTTACCATGTTTACGTCGTTTATAAACATAGAATTCTACTTCATCACCATTTAAAGCTTTATTAATATTATTAGAAGCTATAAAAACATCTTCATCAAAATCGTCACTAATTACATAACCAGATCCTTTTGCAGATATATCTAAACTACCTGTATGGTATTCGGTATTAATTATAGCTTTAAACTTACCACGTTCAACTTCCTCAATCTCTTTTTTACCTTGTAAATCGCGTAGTTTTTTTATTATTTGATTTCTGCTACTGGCATCATTGACACCTATTTTAGCAGCAATTTGTTTGTAGTTAAAACTTTGGTTTCTTTCTTTTTTTAAAATACTAAGAATAGTATTTGTAAGGTTTGAAATCTTATTGGGTGATTTCTTTTTTTTCTTTCTTGTCATTTACTTTTTGTAATCATTTCTATTTCCTAAGATACTGGAAATTCGTTATTAAATAGCTTTATTTTAGGAGAAGCTTCGCTATTTATTTTTGACAAAGTTACACTTTAAATATTAAACTATATTTATTTTCAAGTTAAAGGTTAAAACCCTGCAATTTTATTGCAGTTACTTTAGTTTCTATAAATGTTTTAGCCACGAATACACGAATTAATAGCGTGCTGTGTTTTGAATTTCATGAGTCATTTCACGAAGCAGACTTTCAGTCTGCCAATTAAAACCATGGATTGGAAATTCATAGTGGTTTATTGTTACTTAAAATATAAGTTATCAACCTTATATATTATATAATTATTTTCTTTTTAAATTTTAAAAAAATAATGGTGGTTATTATAGTTTGTTAATAACACGTATAACTTTTTTAAAATTTATTTTGATTTTAGTTTATTTACTGTTTATTGATACGTAATTAACATGTTATATTAAGGTAAAGCTACAATTTTAAAGTACTTTATATTTTATATTAACCGTTGTTAACAATCTTAACTAACTGTGTTTTGATTATAAGTATTTTAATTTTTATTGTTTGTATGTGGAACAATTTAGAATATAACATTTATAAAAAAAATGACTTAAATATTAGGTGGTTAAAGTTTGGTTTATGATTCAAAAAAAAATTGGATTTTAAACATTTTAGTTATAAAATATACTCACCAGTTATTAACAGGAAATGAATATTTTAATACACAATAGTTAACACTGTAATATATTTGACTTTTGGACAAGTTTAACGTCACTAAACATTCCAAATTCAATGAACTCATTTAAACTTTCTGCGTTTAAGCGAAAATTAGACATTTTTTGACCATTTGAAGTGTTTTTTGAGTTGCATAGCAGTGCTACGGAAGAAGAAAAAGACAAAAAATGGGTAAAAAAGGGCAATTTTTTAGCAAATGGAAAAAGTTTAAATGAGTTCAATAACAACTCTTGGTATTAATTCCTTTAGTAATAGTGGAATAACAACTGTAAGTATACCAGAATCAATTACTTATATAGGGGATAATACGTTTGAGAATTGTACACAATTAAACACCATGAAAATAGGTATTATAACACCATTACCAATAAATGCAAATGTTTTTAATGGCGTAAATACATCATCGGTTACGTTGTATGTTCCTTGTGGTAATGAGACCATGTATAAATCTCTTAAAGAGATATTGTTAACTTTTTTAAACCTTGACGACATATTCATTAAGGTTTTTTGTATTATAAAAGCGATGTATTTAAAACTTAATTTTAGTACCTTTAAACTTTAATTAAATGACTAAAAATGAATATTTCAATAGGAAACGACCACGCAGGGGTAGAGTATAAATTTGCTATTACAAAACATTTAGAATCAAAGGGTTATACTGTTATTAATAACGGAACTGATACATTAAGCAGTGTGGATTATCCTGATTTTATTCATCCCGTTGCAAAAGATGTAGAAGATAAAAAAGTTGACTTTGGTATTATTATTTGTGGAAGCGGCAATGGTGCTAATATGACGGCTAATAAACACCAAGGCGTACGTTCTGCTTTGTGTTGGAATAAAGAAATAGTAGCGCTTGCCAGACAGCATAATAATGCAAATATTTTGAGCATTCCTGCAAGATTTACCGCCTTGCCTCAAGTTATTGAAATGGTTGATACGTTTTTAGAAACAAATTTTGAAGGAGGTCGTCACCAAACTCGCATTAATAAAATACCCACTTCTTGTTAAATGGGGCATGCTCACTCTCATACACACGGGCATGCTCATGAGCATGTTAATCTTAGAGGACGTAATCTTGTTATATCTATTTTTTTAAACATTCTTATAACAATCGCTCAAGTTATTGGCGGATTGTTGTCGGGGAGTTTATCGTTATTAAGTGATGCGTTGCATAATTTTAGTGATGTTATATCCTTAATAGTAAGTTATATTGCGAATAAATTAGCTGGAAAAGCAGCCTCTTTACAAAAAACATTTGGTTATAAACGGGCTGAAATCTTAGCGGCTTTTGTAAATGCAGCTGTGTTAATCGTTGTTGCTATTCTTTTAATAAAAGAAGCAATTATTAGGTTTCAACAGCCACAAGTTATTGAATCTAATTTGGTTATTTGGTTGTCGTTATTGGCTATTTTAGGTAACGGCTTTAGTGTACTATTACTTAAAAAAGATTCCGAATTCAACATGAACATGAAAAGTGCCTATCTTCATTTATTAACCGATATGATGGCGAGCGTTGCGGTGTTGATAGGTGGGTTATTAATGAAGTATTATCAATTATTTTGGGTGGACAGCGTCTTAACATTAGCTATTGCGCTCTATTTAATCCTTATGGGATTTGATTTATTGAAGGATTCATTTAGGGTTCTTATGTTATTTACACCAGAGACCATTCAGATCAAGGAAATAGTGGAAGATATTCAAAAAATTGAAGGTGTAAAGAACGTGCACCACGTACATATTTGGCAATTAAATGAAAACGAAATACACTTAGAGGCCCATATAGATTTTAAAAATGATATTTTAATCTCACAATTCGATACCATTCTTCATGATATTGAAGATTTGGTTTATCATAATTACGATATTAACCATATAAACATTCAGCCTGAATTTGGAAAGTGTGATACTAAAGAAGTGATTGTTCAAGATTAAATAAACGTCATTCCGAGGAGGCACGACGTGGAAATCTCATAAATATTAATAAAGATAAAATAAGTTTCATTTTAAAAGATTACGTCGATTTTAATAGTCTTGCAATAACGATAACTACCAATGTTAAAAATACAAGTAAAAACCTTTTCAGAATTAACGCTTCAAGAATTATATAGCATCTTACAACTCCGTAGCGAAGTGTTTGTTGTTGAACAAGATTGCGTTTACCAAGATATGGACGGGAAGGACCAAAAGGCCCTCCATGTATTAGGAAAAAATGATGGTGTTTTAGTAGCCTATACCCGGATTTTCAAGCCGGGAGATTATTTTAAAGAATCGAGTATTGGAAGGGTAGTTGTTTCGCAACATCAGCGAAAACACAGATATGGGTACGATATTATGAAAGCTTCTATCGCATTTATAGAAAATAATTTTAAAGAAAGTAACATAAAAATATCTGCACAATGTTATTTAAAAACCTTTTACAACAACCTTGGGTTTGTAGTTGTTGGCGAGCAATATCTTGAAGATGGAATCCCTCATTATCCTATGTTAAAACAATAAAACAGCTTATCGTTTTAGGGTAAAATGTCCGTTAAGTCGTTCTCCAGAATTTAATATAATCACGTACCAATAATCGTTGGACTCCAATGGTTTTCCGTTAAAGGTTCCATTCCACCCAATTGAGTTTGGTGGCAACGATTTAAGGAGTTTTCCGTTACGGTTATAAATGCTAATAGTTTTAATTGAATTAGTTATATCTACCACGCTCCAATAATCATGACTGCCATCATTGTTCGGTGTAAAAAACCTGGGGATGAAATAACTCTTGTTTGATATTAACACATTAAATTCACTTTCATTACTATTGCAAGCGGTCTGTGCATAAATATAAATAGTCTGGGATGTTGTAATAACATCACCAGCGCTTAATGGGATCCCGTTACCTCCAGAAGCCGAATAATAACTGCCATAAGTAAGCGCAGGAAGTGTATAACGTGTTACAATAACATCATTTAAACTATCTACAATTACAAAAGCACTACAATCGGTTTGAGAAGACACATAATTAGAAAAAGCTATAGGAGCCCAGGTGGAATGATCACCTGACGGATTATCAACCACCACACAGTTTAAATTAGGATTGTTTGTAAAATTAAACGCCAACACGTTATTGTTATTACCATTTCGAATATTTAATTCACACAAATTGTTATTACTAGAGTTAATGGTTGTTAAAATGGGGTTTTGAGATAAATCCAAAAGTATTAAATCATTAAACGCAACATTTAAAAAATCTAAAATAGTATTATTTGAAGTATCTAAAGAAGTGATTTGATTTGTGTTACAATCAAAATGCGACAGATTGCCATTGTTTGTTACATCAACACTTGTAAGCAGATTGTTTGCACAATTAAAAAAATTCAACGTACTGTTGTTAGCAACATCAATAGTGTTAATTAGATTGTTTTCTATCGATAACACATTTAGAACCTTGTTATTGCTAACGTCTAAAGAAGTGAGCTGGTTAGCACCACAAACCAAAGAAATTAACTTCGTGTTTGTTGTGATATTTATATTGGATAACTGGTTGTT